>CAMWMM010000335.1 GCA_947175285.1 uncultured Lachnospiraceae bacterium | reverse complement strand
CAACTGGCACAGTTTCGGAGGATAAACTGCGGTTATGTTTTTCAACAGATTTATCTTATTAACAGTATGAATCTTATGGATAATGTACTGGTAAGCGGTCTGCTTGTAGGTAAAAACAAAAAGCAGATCGTACAAAGGGGAAAAGAACTGTTTATGGAAGTGGGACTTACAGAAAAAGAGTGGGTAAAATACCCTTCACAGATTTCAGGTGGACAAATGGGAAGGGTAGGGATTGTCAGGGCACTGATCAATAATCCTGAAGTTGTATTTGCCGACGAGCCAACGGGGGCACTTGATTCTGCGTCTGGAAAGGCAGTCTTAGATCTGTTGACAGAATTTAATCATAGAGGTCAGACTATCATTATGGTAACACATGATTTGAAATCCGCTTTACGAGGAAACAGGATTCTTTACCTCAAAGATGGACGGATCGATGGTGAATGTGTGCTTGGCACATATGAAGGCGAAACAGAGGAAAGGAAAGAAAAGTTGATTTATTTCCTCGAAAGGATGGGGTGGTAAGTATGGCAGAAAATACATTATTGCTAATCAAATCAAATATCAAAAAGAGCAGAAGAATTTCAATTGCTTTTTTTCTTTTCATTATGCTTACAGTATTGTTATACCATACTGGAAGCCAATTAACCGAAGGGTTTAAAAGGCTGTATCAGGAAAAAATCGTCGAAACAAACAGTGCTGATTTTGCGGCAACTTTGCCTTATGCTTTTTGTGAAAAATATCAGAATGAAATTATTGATTTTGGACAGGTGAATGAAGAAATATCAGAGATTGAAGTAATTGATGCAATATTACTGAAAAATTCAAATATCCAAGATGGTGATGGGGATATAATTAATGGTGGATGGACTTTCAGGAATGCCGACAGGACACAACAGATGTCTTGCCTAAAAATAGCAGAAAGGCTGGATGAGATGCCGGCAGACGGTATCTATGTACCTTATGTGTGCAAAACATTTTTTGGTTTCCAGTTGGGCGATACGCTTAATATCTCATTCGGAAATAAGCAAGAATCGTTTACGATTGCAGGTTTTACAGAGGATGTGCTTTTTGGCAGCAGGTCGTACCTAGCTTTTGATTTACCAGAAAGCCAATTTTATTCTTTCAGAGAGAAGGCAGGGGCAGATGCAGAGGCAGCGATTGTTTTAGTCAGGGCAGAGGGTAAAGCAGGCGAAGTATCAAATAAGTTTTCAGAGTTGATAGCCGAAAAAGGAAACGAATTGGACTTCTATTCCAATTCAGATATAGAGTATGCCGAAAACAGTCGGAGCAATAATATCAATATTTATGTTGTGATTATGAATGTTGCTTCACTGATCGGCATCATTGCCTGCTTTGTTGTCATTGGATTTCATATGAAAAATACGCTGGATAAGGATTCAAAAGAATTAGGAGCATTAAAGGCAATTGGTTATACAGGATCTTGGCTTGTAATGACATATGTTATACAATTTCTTTTGCTTGGGCTGCTTGGTTCTGTGGCTGGTGTAGCTGTTTCCGAAGCCGTTATGCCTGTGATTGTAGGCAGTATAGCTACAGATATTGGTTTTGTATGGAATACGGCATTTTTAGGGCAGACTGTAATACGGGATATTTTGGTTATTCTGGTAATGATTGGTGTTATTACTTTGTATTTGTCAAAGGGAATCATCAGGCTTAGACCAGTGGAGGCTTTTCAGGAAAGAACTGGTATATCCTGCTGTAAAAAAAGCAGGTTGACAGTAGAGAAAATGCCATTTCCTTTAAATTTATCCATTTCACTGAAAATGATAGATTTTGAAAGAGTAAAAAGTATATTCATAAGTCTTACAATAGCTGTAATCATGTGTGTGGCTGGTTTTGCCGTTATTTTATATGCAAGGCTGGTAAAAGATGATGATGGACTGCTGCAGATCGTCGGTGCAGAGGTTTATTCCGTAAATATTCAGGCGGTTATACCAGAAGAAACAAGGAAAATAGCAAGTGAGTTGGATAGACCGGAAGTGCGTAAGATTATGACCGCTATTGAGCCGGGTTCTTCAAGGCTTTTATGCGAAGGTACTGTATACGCATCATTAGGTGTGTACAGTGATTATGGGGCATTGGAAAACCCTTCTGTATATTCAGGCCGTTATCCAAAACACGAGAATGAAGCTGCGATTTCAGGCAATCTGGCAAATGCATTAGATAAGAATATCGGAGATACAATAAAAATAAGTCAGATTTTTCAGGAAACGACAAAAGAGGAAGAATTTCTTGTTGTTGGCTTTACGCAGGGAACTTATACGGGAGGAATGGATCTATACCTTACGATGGAAGGATTAAGGCTGATTGAACCTGAAGCAGAGTGGCAGACAATCCATGTCTATTTAGAAGCGGGTGCTGACACAGAGAAATTCTGCACTGCACTGGAAGATGAATTTAAAGGCAGGCTGTCATATGTTGGAAGTTTTGACCAGATATTTTACGCACAGTTTTCACCTATTGTCAGCAGTGTGTCGGCAATTGTATTCTTTATTATCATAATTATGCTATTGATTATCATAATTATGGGATATTTTGTGACAAATTCTATCTTGTTGACACGAAAAGGGGATTTTGGGATAATGAAAGCATTAGGATATTCTACCAGACAGATTGTAGTTCAGACTGTGATGACATTTATGCTCTATATTGCGGTTGGAAGCATCATAGGTAGTATTTTCTTATACTGTTGTTCCAATATCCTGATCGTAACCTTGTTTAGCGGAATGGGCGTTCATAAAATTGTGTTTGCATTTCCGGTAATCTGGATTGTTTCACTCATACTATGTGCAGAATTGGTTGGTGCGTTTACAGCAGTTGTATCGGCATTAAAAATCAGGAAAATCGTTCCCTGTAATCTTATCAGGGCGGAGTAAGACACCAAGGAACTGTCACGAAATAAATCCTTAGATTTTCGTTTGTGAAATGCCCTAAATCAAAGCCTTTCACAAACGAAAGTGATGATTTATTTCTAAACAGTTCCTAACGCATCTGCCGCAAGAAAGGATATGATATATTTGACATATGATTGTCTGATCGTTGAAGATGAGAAGCCTTTAGCAGAAAACACCTGCAAATACTTAAATCTGTCGGGAATCCGTTCAGAGGCGGTATTTAGTGTAGAGGGATATTATGAATTTATGGATGCCAATACTGCACGCATGATTTTACTTGATATCAATCTTGGGGATGGATGCGGGTACAATTTATGCAAGCAGATCAGGGAGGAAACACAGGTTCCTATTGTGTTCATCAGTTCTCAAACAGGGGAGGAAAGTATATTATTGGCATTAAATGTCGGTGGAGATGATTTTATATGCAAACCGTATTCATTGCCGATTCTTTTGGCTAAAATTAAGGCTGTGTTACGAAGATACTCTGTAAAAGAAGAAACAGGGATTGTTTCTTTTGGAGAATGTGAAGTCAATATGGAAGAAGAAACGGTATTAAGAAAGGGACAGCCGGTTTCGTTGAAAAGGAGGGAAAAGAAACTGCTGTTCCACCTTATAAAAAACAGGAACAGACTAATTGAAAAAGAGGAACTTTTCAGAGAGGTGTGGCAGGAGGATTATGTTGGCGATGGAACATTGAATGTCCATATAAGAAAACTGAGGGAGAAGATCGAAGAAAATCCTTCCAATCCTGCCTATATCATCACAGAATATGGAAAGGGCTATATTTTCGTATTAAAGGAGAAGTAAGGTGAAGCGTTTTATTGCCGAAACTGTTTGCTTTTATCTTTTGGCTTGTGTATTGCTGATCTGTTTATTTTCTGATGATTCAGAGAGCAAAATAAAAAATGCAGAGATCAATGACATTGTATTTACAATTAAAAAATATTATCCCGATGTAGACTCTGCAATAAATATATTGCAGGGGTATGAAACTGACTATATCGTGATCGGAGAAGATGGCAAAGAAGCAGGGGCATCAAGGCAGGAGTTGGTTACGGATTATAATTATGATTATATACATAGGGATTATAGTGTTGAAATATTAAAAGATGGAAGGATTCAGGGAAAGATCATATTTATCAATAGAGAGCCTGATACAAAGAAGAAATATCAGCTATTTTGTGTCATTATCATTATGCTATTCTTGCTGAAAGACGTATTAACAATTTTATATTTGAGAAAAAATGTACTATATCCAGTAAAGAAAGTAAATGAATTTGCAAGGCTAATTTCAAAAGGAAATCTGGATATTCCGGTTGGCAGGGTTGATAGCAGCTTTTTTGGGGCGTTTTCAGAAAGTTTTGATATTATGAGGGAAGAATTGGTTTATGCTAAAAGGAAGGAACAGGAAGCCGATCAGCAGAGACGGGAAGTGATCGCTTCTATCAGTCATGATATTAAAAATCCAGTCGCTTCCATTCAGGCAATTGCAGAATATCAGTTCTTTACGATTGATTCCAAGGAGTTACAGCAGGAGTTCCAGACAATTATAGAAAAGGCAAATCAGATTAATGGGTTAGTTATAAACCTGCATACAAGTATGATGAACGATTTAGAGAAACTTGAAGTAAATCCGGAGGCAGTGGAGTCTTCCATAATAGAAAAGGCTCTGCGGCAGGCTGATTTCAAAAAACGTATAGAAAAGTTTGCAGTACCTGAATGTCTGATTATAATGGATAAAATACGTTTTTCACAAATTGCTGACAATATTGTATCGAACAGTTATAAATACGCTGATACGGAAATTGAGGTCAGGTCATATTTTGAAGATAATTATTTATGTGTCTGTATAAAGGATTTTGGAAATGGTGTAAAAAGGGAAGAAGAAGTTTTCCTGACACAGAAATACTTTCGAGGAAACAATGCGAAAGAAAAGGAAGGTTCAGGAATGGGACTGTATATAGCGGAATACCTTATGAAAGGCATGGGTGGAAAGCTGATATGCTGTTCTAAGGAGAATGAATGGTTTGAAGTGAAAATATGGCTGGCTTTGGCATCTTAGCTTTTAAAGTCAAGAATAGGGTGGGCAGATGTATTCATATAAAATTATGTTGTATGAACCGTGTTCGCCACATAAGAAAAAAGATAGAGGACAGTTCAAACATACCAGTATTTATAGACTGGTTGGGAAATGACTATTGATTCAATAAAAATTTAAGAAAGATAGCAAAGAGCAATTAAGGAATAAAATTCTTGGTTGCTTTTTTTATATCCATTTACAGCGTAAGGCAGAGAGGAGTGAAGAAATGAGTGAAAACAAACTAAAAAGCAAGGATGCGATTGATGCGGAATTAAAGAAAACAAAAGCTGAACTTGCTATTGCAAAACACAGGGAAGCAAAACTCCGTAATCAGATAAAGGGCATGACAGAAAAGGAACGCAGACACCGTAACATTGTATGGGGAAGTCATTTTGAATACCTTATCAGAGAAAAGCTGAATGTTTCCAAAGAACAGCTTGCCACTCTGAATGATGATACAGTAAAAGATATTCTGAATATTCTCTTTTCTGATATGTATTTCAACAGGACTATGCAGAATATTTTGACAGAAAAAGTAAAACCGCAATCCCCGATGGAAATGAATAAAGAGCATTCATAGAAATTATCTGACGAAACGTGGTGGACGGAACTGCAAAACTTTGTGGGCAGATAAAGGCTGCTATTTAGCCTTTATCTGAACGCAAAGTTCACTAAAGGGTAGGGTGGAACGCCCGTAGGGGAATTGTCGTTTCCCCTTGGCTATCGCCAGATAGACAATGGTGTCTGCCGCAAGGCAGGCAAAGCCCCGCAGGGCGCACACACGCGAAGCGTGTATAAGTGCGCCCATGTCAAACGTAGCAAAGCTACGTTTTCCGTCGGGGATAGAAAAAAGCGGAAAAGGGGAGTGGTACATATAAGCACGAAGATGATACACCTTAATGCAAAGATTATCAGCAGGGGCGGAGAAAAATCACAGTCAGCTGTGGCTTCCGCTGCATACCGGAGTGGGACAAAGATATATTGCGAATATGACG
>CAMWMM010000334.1 GCA_947175285.1 uncultured Lachnospiraceae bacterium | reverse complement strand
TGTTAAAGGACAGTGTGAAAATGGATTTTCTCAATTATATGAAAGGTATGCTTATTTAAGATGTATAAGAAATATTTCGCAATATTGCTTTTGATGAATATGACATTTTTTACATCATGGATTTGTATTAAGGAATTAAAAATTAACCGTGTTGCGGCAACGCAGGCTTTTCGAATGGAATATATGAGCGCAACGATGGAGGAGGATAAAAAAAGTTTTCTGGAGGTAGTTGCCTGTATATCTTCCGGACAGCGGGTGGTAGACTATGAAGTATTAGAGCAGGAGATGAAATACCAGTTATCCGAGCAGGATTATGATTCACTGCTTCGAATCGTGGAAGCGGAGGCCGGAGGCGAAGATGAGGACGGCAAACTGCTTGTGGCAAATGTTGTATTAAACCGGGTAAATAATGATATGTTCCCGGATACGGTCACTGCGGTTGTGATGCAGAAGGAACAGGGCGTGGCGCAGTTTTCACCGACAGTGGACGGGCGCTTCCAGAATATTACGGTCAGTGAGGAAACTTATGAAGCGGTAAAAAGAGCGCTTTACGGGGAGGATATTTCACAGGGCGCGTTGTATTTTTGCGCCAGAAACAAAGTAGATGCCGGAAAAATGCAGTGGTTTGACCAGAAACTGACCAGGTTATTTTCATACGGAAACCATGAATTTTTTTCATAATTGCAAGCCGTTTTTCTTTATGATATAATAGCCGCAAAGAAAAAGGAAGCGAAAGGCATGGTTATTGAAAATGGAAGTATTATATAGCAGCACAAGAGATAATACAAAAAAAGTACAGGCTTCACAGGCAATTTTACAGGGACTCTCAGAAGACGGCGGATTATTTGTGCCGGATAAAATCCCGGCATTAGAGAAATCTTTAAAAGAACTTTCAGGGATGGAGTATCAGGAAATCGCTTATGAAGTGATGAAGCTGTTTTTAACTGATTTTACGGAGGAAGAATTAAAAGACTGTATCCGTAAGGCGTATGATTCTAAATTTGATACAAAAGAGATAGCGCCGCTCGTGGAAGCTGACGGTACATATTATTTAGAACTGTTCCACGGTGCAACGATTGCGTTTAAGGATATGGCATTGTCCATTCTGCCGCATTTGATGATTACTTCTGCAAAGAAAAATCATGTAACGGATACCATTGTTATTTTAACGGCGACATCAGGCGATACCGGAAAAGCGGCGCTGGCGGGTTTTGCAGATGTAGAAGGAACAAAGATTATCGTTTTTTATCCGAAAAACGGCGTCAGCCCGATTCAGGAAAAACAGATGGTAACACAGAAAGGAAACAATACTTTCGTAGTCGGCATACACGGCAATTTTGATGATGCACAGACAGGTGTAAAACAGATTTTTTCCGATAAGGAATTGGGAAGCGAGATGACGGCAAACGGACTTCGTTTTTCCTCTGCTAATTCTATTAACATAGGACGTCTTGTTCCGCAGATTGTCTATTATGTTTATGCGTATGCCAAACTGTTGAAGGCAGGGAAGGTAACAGGCAGCGAACCGGTTAACGTTGTTGTTCCGACCGGAAATTTCGGAAATATCCTTGCTGCATTTTATGCAAAGAATATGGGTGTGCCGATTGGAAAGCTGATTTGTGCATCCAATGAAAATAAAGTATTATACGATTTCTTCAGAACCGGAAACTATGACCGTAACAGAGAGTTTGTGCTGACAAGTTCTCCATCTATGGATATTTTGATTTCCAGTAATTTAGAGCGTCTGATTTATCGTATTGCGGATAACGATGCAAAGAAGAATGCGGAATTTATGTCAGCATTATCGGCAGAGGGAAGTTACCGTATTACAGAGGAAATGAGCAGCCGTTTAACTGATTTTTATGGGAATTATGCAAGCGAGAAAGAGACTGCGGACAGAATTAAAGAATTGTATGAAAAGACAGGCTATGTCATTGATACGCATACTGCGGTAGCAAGCGCTGTTTATGAAAAATATAAAAAAGAGACGAAAGATGAAACGTTAGCGGTAATTGCGTCAACGGCAAGCCCGTTTAAATTTACAAGAAGCGTTATGAATGCGATTGATGCAAAATACGACAGTATGTCTGATTTTGAACTTGTGGACGAACTTTCTAAACTGGCAAACGTAAAAGTACCGAATGCCATTGAAGAAATCAGGACAGCGCCGGTGCTGCATGATACTGTTTGTGATAAGAGCATGATGAAAGAAACGGTTAAAAGTATTCTCGGAATATAGTGGGGGATTCATATGTATGATTTAATGGATTTTATTTGTATGATTAGCGGTGGTTATTTGTTGTATGCAGGAATTGTGATGAAAACGCAGGGGAAAATTAATGCTAATGTGGTACTGAGTAAAGGAATCACTGAGGATGCTATTCGCGATAAAGAGGAATTTATCCGATACCTGTACGGCAAGCTGGTATTGATTGGCGCTATCATTGTGTTATCGGATATCGTGAGTCTTGTTATTAAATATCAAGGCGGTGATTCCGGCATGCTTTCTCAGATTACATTCGTTATATTTATTGTAGCTATGGTGATATATGCGGTAGTGGTTAGTAAGGCGCTGAAAAAGTATACGAGATAATATAAGTGAAGAAAAATAAAAAGAAGTTCAAGACCTGATTTTGGTCTTAGAACTTCTTTTTTATTTTATCTATCCGCCATATAAACATATTCCCTGTCTTTGCAAATCGGCTTATATGCAGGACGGATGATTTTACCGTTGTTGGCAAGTTCCTCCATGCGGTGTGCGCTCCATCCGGCGATTCTGGCGATGGCAAAAATCGGGGTATACAGTTCCTTCGGAAGATTTAACATATTATATACAAAGCCGGAATAAAAGTCTACGTTAATATTAACGCCTTTATACATTTGCCTTTCCTTGGCGATAATGTCCGGAGCAAGACGTTCCACGAGAGAGTAGAGTGCAAATTCATCGTGAAGTCCTTTTTCCTCGGATAATTTTTCTACGAACGATTTAAAAATAACCGCTCTCGGGTCGGACTTGGAATATACGGCATGTCCGACACCATATATTAATCCGGCATGGTCGAATGCTTCTTTATGTAAAAGTTTTGCCAAGTAATCAGCCACCTGCGCTTCATCTGTCCAATCGGAAATTTTTTCTTTCATATCCTCAAACATCTGCACGACCTTAATGTTGGCGCCGCCATGTCTCGGACCCTTGAGGGAGCCGATTGCGGCTGCAATGACAGAATAGGTGTCTGTCAAGGAAGAAGTAACAACATGGGTCGTGAAAGAAGAATTGTTACCGCCGCCGTGTTCCATATGAAGAACCAGTGCAATATCAAGAATTTTTGCCTCCAAAGGTGTATAGCTGCTGTCAGGACGTAAAATATGCAAAATGTTTTCGGCTGTGGACAGTTCCGGCTGCGGCTGATGGATAAATAAACTCTTCCCGTCATGATAGTGACTGTATGCCTGATATCCGTAAATGGACAGCAAAGGGAAAAGGCTGATAAGCTGTAAGCATTGTCTAAGCACGTTCGGAAGTGAAGTATCATCCGCTCTGTCATCATAAGAATACAAAGTCAATACGCTTCTTGCCAATGTATTCATCATATCATTACTGGGCGCTTTCATAATAATATCGCGCACAAAACTGGTCGGCAGGGAACGATAGCCGGCTAAAAGCTCTTTAAATGATTCTAATTCCTCCGCAGTGGGAAGTTTGTCAAAGAGCAGTAAATAGGTTATTTCTTCATAGCCGAAGTTTTTATCCGGTGCAAACCCGTTCACGAGGTCTTTGACATCATAACCTCTGTAAAAAAGCCTGCCGTGAGTCGGTACCTGAACTCCATCGACTATTTTGTTTGCACGTACGTCGGAAATATTAGTAAGTCCGGCAAGGACACCTTTACCGTTTAAATCGCGCAGTCCGCGTTTTACATCATATTTTGTAAATAATTCTGTATCAATAATACCTGCTTCTTTACTCATGTTAGCGAGACGAAATATTTCAGGTGTAATTTCCGAATAACTGTTATGGTCCATTGTATACATATTGAGATTGCCTCCTTTCGAAATCAGTGTTTTTACCATAAACTCGAAAGCTCGTGCTTACGCACTTTCTGTTTGACTTCGTCAAACGCTTTCTCGTTAATAATTGCAAAAAAACAAATGCCGCTTCGCGTCGCTTGTTTTTTCCTTGCAATCATTATATCATGAAATTGCTTCCAAAAATGAAATAGAAGAAAAATTTTAGAAAGTTTTAACATATTACACAATTTTATTGTTATTGCGAATGCAGGCAAAAGGTATTAAAATATGTAGCAGAGAGTCGTTTTTATAAAGGAGAGTTAAAAGAATGAAGAAACAGGAAATATTGAGTCATGTAGACCATACATTATTAAAACCGTTTGCGAAATGGGAGGATATTGTGCAGTTATGCGATGATGCAATTCTGTATCAGACGGCATCTGTCTGTGTACCGCCTGCTTATGTAAAACGGATTCATGATACATACGGCGATAAGTTAAATATTTGTACGGTCATCGGATTTCCGTTAGGTTACAGTGTCACACAGGCAAAAGCAGAGGAGACACGTCAGGCGGTAGCGGACGGTGCAGGTGAGATTGACATGGTGGTTAATATCAGCGATGTAAAAAACGGGCTGTATGATAAGGTAGAAGAGGAAATCCGACAGATAAAAAAGGCATGTGACGGGAAGATATTAAAAGTTATTATTGAGACATGTTATCTGGACGAGAAAGAAAAGATTGCCATGTGCCATGCTGTGACAAATGCGGGAGCGGATTATATTAAAACTTCGACGGGATTTGGCACGGACGGGGCAACAATAGAAGATATTAAACTGTTCAAAAAACATATTGGACCGCAGGTCAAGATAAAAGCAGCCGGAGGAATTTCCACACTAGAGGAGATAGAGGCGTATCTGGCAGAGGGATGTGACAGAATCGGCACTTCCAGAGCGGTTGGATTACTTAAAAATTAAAAAGGGAGAGCATAAAGATGGAAGTGAAAGACAGAATTGCACTGTTGCAGGCGAAGATGAAAGAGGAACAGATAGATTACTATCTGATTCCGACGTCAGATTATCACAACTCGGAATATGTCAGTGATTATTTTAAGGTGAGAGAATATTTTTCAGGGTTTACGGGTTCAAACGGAACACTGCTTGTCAGCGGTAAACAGGCAGGACTCTGGACGGATGGGCGGTATTTTATCCAGGCGGAAAAAGAACTGTCGGGAAGCGGTATTACTTTGTTCCGGATGCAGGAAGAGGGTGTACCGACCATAAAAGAATACTTAGCAGAGCAGATAAAAGACGGAGAGAGTATCGGATTTGACGGCAGGGTTGTCACGGCTTCTTACGGAAAAGAACTTGAAAAGGCATTAGAACATAAAAAAGTGACATTCCGATACGAAAAGGATATTGCCGGAGAACTTTGGGAGAAACGTCCTGATATGCCGGGGGGGATGGTTTCCGTTCTGCCTGAGGAGATTTGCGGACAGAATGTATCGGAAAAACTTGCACAAATCAGGGAGAAGATGCAAAAAGAAAAATGTGCGGCGCATGTGATTGCCAAGCTGGACGATTTGATGTGGATGTTAAATATCAGAGGATGCGATGTAGAGTGCAATCCGGTAGCGTTATCCTATGGCTTTATCACTATGACGGACTGTTATCTTTTTGTACAGAAAAAAGCTGTCAGTGACGAGTTAAGGCAATATGCGGCTAAATGGAATATTACGATAAAAGAGTATGAAGAAATCGAAACATTTTTAAATGAAGTATCTGTAGACAGAGTTTTATTAGATGAGAAAAATGTCAATTACGCGCTGTATCAATGTTTGGCAAAAAAAGCGGAAATTGTATCCTGTGAAAATCCAAGCGAGCAGTTAAAAGCGGTTAAAAATCCGGTGGAGCTTGAGCATATGGAAGCCGTGTATTTACAGGACAGCGTTGCTTTGACAAAGTTTATTTACTGGTTAAAAACAAATATCGGGA
>CAMWMM010000333.1 GCA_947175285.1 uncultured Lachnospiraceae bacterium | reverse complement strand
GACTTCCGGAAGTTCGCTGGAGGCTGCGAAGCAGGTTTTGGTCAGGAATGGTGTGAAGGAGGGGGATATTATTAAGATTGCGGTGGCGAAGACGATGCATGATGATGATCTATAAAAGTGCGTCTGCCAGTTTGCATAGACCACACAAAAAGGTAACCGTTCTCAGTGTGGATACGGTTATTTTTTTAGTAATTAAAATGCGGGCAGCCGATATGTGGTGGAAAGTTAATTCCATAGTCCGGACAGGATAAGAGAAGGTAGATAAGGAGAAAGTAAATGGAATTACAAAAGTTGGTGGAATCACTTATTGATAGAGCGTCAGAGGGAAGTTATTGGGATTTTAAGCAAAGCTGGCATAGTGATAATGCAGATTTGCTTAAAGATATTATCTGTATGGCGAACAATACAACTGAAAATATGCAGGATGGATATATTATATTTGGCATAGAGGATAAAACATATAAAATCATTGGTGTTTCTGGAGATGATCACAGAAAAAACCAAGAGAATGTTATTGGGTTTCTTAGTTCGCAAACTTGGTCTGGGGAGGAAATCCCTAATGTGGATGTAAAAAGCATTGAGATTGCGGGAAAAGAGATTGATGTGCTTATTGTTTACAATAGGAATGTTACACCTTATTATTTATTAAGAGACTATCCAAAAAAGGGTGGATATGGGAAAGACAAAGTGATTATTCATGCAGGCGTGATTTATAGTAGGATAGGGGATAGAAATACAAGCTCGGCAGAATGTGCTACAAAGCAGGCAGTAGAATTTTTATGGAAAAAGCGATTCGGTCTGGTCGGTTCACCTAAAGTCAAAGTTATTCCACGGCTGGAAGATGTAAGAAATTGGTATTCGACCGATGAATATGATACTTTTTTCAATAGGGAATATAGCGATATTAGAATTGAGCGGGATTGTAACTATAGCTTTGAGGAAAAAATATGTGAGGGTAAAGCAGAGACCAGTACCTGGGTAATGGATTGTCCATATTTATTTACATCTATGCTTAATTGGAATATAGGAAATGAAGAAATTATCAGAAGGGAGAAATGGGATATTTATTTAGAAGGGCGAAAGCTGGATATTTCACTTTATGGCGTGCAGGCGACAAAGCAGACATATTATCACATCGAGCCGGAAACGTATTGGGACAGAGAATTAGGCTTACGTCTTAATGATATGACGGATTCGATTAAGTATTATGCATATATGCGGGATAGTATTGAATATTTTGCGTATAAGCTCTTTTTCACAATGCAATGCTATTGTGAACAACAAAAAGCTTACAATAAGGCATTGTTGGTTATACCGATATTTGAAGATGAACGGGAGCATAATGAATTTATGCAGTATGTTAAAAAACGCAAAGATGATTTTAAGGAAGATGTTGAAAACCAGAATATAGACGAGATGTTTCCATTTTATTCAAAATCCGTTAAAACTGTCATTGTTTATAAAATTGGAAAAACGATGGTTCAGTGGTTGGATCAATGGAGGCAATATAGCTAAGAAATTGACATTAAGTTAGCAGACAGGATTTCTTATTACAACGTATTTTATGAATACTATGTAGTGGAAGATTGAGATAACTTAAATGAGGTTTGGTGTTAAGCATGAAACAGGAATATACAGTAATTGATTGGGATAATAAAGACGATATACAGAGGATTTTAACTGTTTTGGAATGTGATGCAGGGGAAGCCTTGAATAACGCATTGCAATTTAAATATGTATTAGAACTTTTTGATGAGAATTTAGATTTTGTCAATAAAGCTCCCTGTTTTTGGAGTGGAGTTATTGATTCACTCAGATATTCGATGCTGATGCGGGCGGCGCGGCTGTTTGATGAAAGCAGGGATGCTATCGGAATCAAAAAAGCATTAAACATTGTAGAGCAGAGCAAGTATAGAGAGGCTGCAAAGGAAGTTTTGTGCAGAGTCCGAAAGGAGTATGACGGTTATCAGGATGTGATCGAGGATATAAGGAATATGCGGGATAAAATATATGCACACAATGACAAGGCTCTGTATAAAGACTGGGATTCTGATAGAGATGCGACAATTGATGATCCTTTGTGGGGGAAGATGATTGAATTATTCAGATGGGCAAAGGATTCGATTTTATTACTGACAAGTACATATGGAGATAACTTTCCGCTTTATTTTGAAACTAAAAATGACGTAAAGAATTTACTGCCATATGAATATGAAAAATAAATATAACAATAGCATTATGGAAAAAAAGGGATTTAGGCATTATGGGGCATTTATTGGAAAGACTGGATATATACGGTTAAGTATGGGAACGGTAACATTGGCATCCGGAGGT
Source organism: uncultured Lachnospiraceae bacterium (assembly GCA_947175285.1). The sequence continues at coordinate 3,679 of CAMWMM010000333.1, read as the reverse complement.
GTATTTCATTCGGGAGTGTATGAACTTCTGTTCTGTGGGCTTTTGCGTAAAAGTATGAGGTTTTGCCAAATGGCGCATGGGAAAATGATAAAAAATAATGGGAATTTGAAAAGGAGCTTTGCAGGCTCCTTTTTGGGTGTTTCATGATACAATAAGTGAAAAATTTTTTTGATTTTTTTGTAAGATTTTCGATTTTGAGGAGTCTTATAAGTGAAAGGTGAAAGGAGGTGGCAGCGTGACGGATTTCGAGGAGATATACAAGGCATATTTCAATGATGTTCTTTTGTATATCCGCAGATTGTCTAAAGACGAGCATATAGCTGAAGAAATTACCAGCGAAACATTTTTTAAGGCTATGCGCGACATTGAGAATTTTCATGGAGAATGCCATATCCGTGTATGGCTTTGCCAAATAGCCAAAAACTGCTACTACTCCTATCTGAAAAAGGCTGGGAAAATAGATAAATCCCACGATATAGAACTTTTGGATTTACCCGATCCGGGAAAAACAGTTGAAGAACGGGTTGCCCAAAAAGATGAAGCCCGACAGATACGGGAAGTGCTGCATGGTATGCACGACCCTTATAAAGAGGTGTTTATGTGGAGGGTGTTTGCAGAATTAAGTTTTAAAGAAATTGCCCAGATATTCCATAAATCAGAAAACTGGGCCTGTGTCACCTACCACCGTGCGCGAAATATGATAAAGGAAAGATTGGAGGAACTGGAGCATGAGAAATGAATGTAGTATTGTCCGGGATATTCTCCCGCTCTATATTGAAGATATGGTAAGTGATGACACCGCTTCGTTTGTCGAGGAACACTTAAAAAGCTGTCCGGAGTGCCAAAAAGAATTAGCAAAGCAGAAGGCAGCAACGGAGATTGAGATTGTGAGCAAAGAAACAGTGCTTACACATCAGGAAGAAGCAGCCCCACTAAGAACCTTGAAACGGAAACTGCGGCGCAAGCAAATCATTTCTATGGTGTTGTCCTTCATTGTAGCTACTGTATTCATTGGAGGCGGCGTATTCATCCTGTTTAGCTGGGGTGTTCCGGCTGGCTCGGAAAATTTTAAGATAGAAACTGAAATTCAATATTCCGAGACAGGGTATCTCAATCAGAACTTTGCAATCCATATTACTCAGATGTATGATGAACCGCTTAGTGTAAGTGTAAAGGATGTTTACCGAACTGATGAAAACGGAAAGTATGTTTATGATGAATACGGACATAAAATCACGGTCGGATATGAAATCACCGTAAGAGAAATTCCCTTTGGCAATGATCCTAACAATTTTACGATGGGTTACGAATACGATGGAGAAACCGCACCCAGCGATGATTTTGATTTCACATTTACCGTTAAATTCAAAGATACCGTGGTTGTTTATTCCGTGGCCGAGGAAGGTTTGTTCATACCTCAGAGCGGTGTATCACAGTAGGCAGGGAGGAACAGCATTATGTCTTACCTTTTTATGGATATAAAAAAGCTATACCGAAACAAGCTGGTTATCTTAGCGTTGGCAATCCTGCTGGTCGTTACAGTCATAGACCCTGTTACTATGCGGCAGGAGTACGCACAATTTGGAAACCCATTCATGTGGTGGTTGTTTATGAATAGGGGCGCCGGCAGCACAATCTTTAATGCTTTGCGTTGGCTTTTCCCCGTACTCCTGAACGGGCTCGTATTCTTCGATGAAAGAAGAACCGCAATATATGGTATTCTAATCACAAAGAAAAAGCGCAGCACATATTTTGTGTCAAAGGTTATGTCCGTGTTTCTTGTGACCTTTGTTAGCTTGCTTTTCCTGTTTCTGTTAAATCTGCTTTTGGTTTATATCGCTTGCCCGTCAACTATGGCGATAGAGGAATATCTGATACCAAAGGCCGGAACATTTGCTGCATACTTTTTCTCGAAAAGCCCCCTCTGCATGGCGTTTTTCTACATTGTGCTTCATGCTTTATCAATGGCATTACTGGCTGTTTTATATTTATGTATCCACATGATAATGAAACCTAATAATAAATACTTGGCATTTATTCTCCCACCTTTGCTTATGTATGCGCTTGATTATGTAACACAGATTGCAATCGGAGATGAATATAGTCTGACCTATATTTTGCAGCCTGTGGCGGCAAGTGCCGGAACCGCAATAGTAAGCAGCAGTAACTTAATTGTCATCTTTGCAACGCTGGTCTTGATGGATATAGTGTGCTTTTCCGTTGGGAGTGAAAGGAACAGGGATGTAATATGATGATCTTCAGCAAAAAATCGTTCCGCCTCGTGCCGCTTTATTTGTTTTATATCGTTGCCATTTTGTGTACTGTCTGGGCTTCACGTTCCCTTTTTCAAGAACAACTGACAACGCAGGTATTTACTGATAAAGTCTATTGCTGCTTAATTGTGCCGCCATTTGTTTTAGGAATATCTTTACTTGATGAAAGCATAAAAAAGCCCTGCATCGTCCGCATGAAGAACAGATTACACGCATTGTCCCACCTGCTTATCCAACAATATTTACTCGCCACATTATACCTTATCGCATGGTTTGTGCTGATTGCGTTATTCGCACATGAGACAAAGGAGCAGATATCTGTTATAGATCTGTTTTCTAAATACATTCGGTATCTTTTAAGTATGCTTATATTTGCAAATTTAGCTGGTCTGTTAAAGCGGTTAAATATCAAGGCATTATCTCCCATTCCATATGTTGCCGCATACATACTTTTGCTTTTGGAGATACAGGCAATCGCAGCAATTACAAACCGATATGGCAGACCTGCCAGACTTATGTTTTCATGGGTATTCTATCATGACATTGCCGGATCTGTAATGTTGACAGTATTCTTTATTGTGACATTTGCCGCACTTTTGTACCGCAACCGTAAATACGATATTTTTTGAGGGCACTGCCTCGAAAGGAGTATGAAATGAACATTGTTCTGAAGTCAATATCGAAAGAAATCAATCATGTTACCGTCCTTGATAATATAAACTGTCAATTCGCAAGCGGCACGATTTATGGCGTTGTGGGGCAGAACGGAAGTGGTAAGACCATGCTGCTCCGTACAGTTTCTGGGCTTATCATTCCAACACATGGCACAGTAGCTTTTGATGGTAAACAACTGCACAAAGATATTTCTATTCCACCTGATATTGGATTGATTATTGAAAAGCCGGAGTTTTTAGGCTATATGACAGGACTGGAAAACTTGAAGCAGCTTGCAGCGATTAAAAAAATCGTTTCAGAAGAAACAATAAAAGAGTATATGAGGCTGTTTGCACTTGACCCGGCTTCCAAACAGACCATGCGCCGCTATTCACTTGGCATGAAACAGAAAATCGGTATTATACAGGCTCTTATGGAGAATCCGGATATACTTGTCCTAGACGAGCCATTTAATGCTCTGGACGAACAATCCGTTTTGCTGTTGCGCGATCTGCTGCGAAAGCGTCGTGATGAGGGAAAATTGATAATTGTAACTTCCCACCACAAAGATGATATTGAAGCGATTTGCGATAATGTGATGTTTATGCAGGACGGGAAATTAAAATCAGCGTAAGGAAAAAGCAGCAATATCAAACTAATGGTATAATCAATGAGGGGTTTTAGCTTTAGCGGGAACGGTATTCTGCCGAAGTAATAGGAAACAGCAGAGAGGATGGTATGCGGATGTATGA
>CAMWMM010000332.1 GCA_947175285.1 uncultured Lachnospiraceae bacterium | reverse complement strand
ACTTTCCGGGGCAGGGAACGGCTTTGGTGGGGATGTTAAATTCTCATTTAACTTCCAAACCATACCCATTTGCAAAGCCTTAGGCGTTTCAGGCATTTTTCCGTGCGCAGCTGCCGCTTATTCTTCTGCCGAAGTATACGTATGAAAATACGGAAATGCTATGTGCGAAAGTGAAAGTAGCAAACTACGGAAAAGAGGAATTGTCGGGATATTTGTATTATGAATTGTCCGGTCAGGGATTTTCCGCGAAAATGGATTCAAAAACATCTGTTATTTGTCCGCCGGGAGCGTTGACAGACGCAGGAGAATTCCGGTTTTCACTGGAAGAAATCAAAGAGCCTGCGCGCCTTAATTTGACGGTATCTGTCGGAGACATATCAAACTCTTATCCGGTCTGGGTCTATCCGTCAGTAGAACCGGTATGTCCGGATGGTATTCTGGAAACGGAATGCTTTGACGAGCGGGCAAAGAAAGCATTGGAAGAAGGACGGACGGTATACTTAACGCCGCCTTCAACAAAAGAAGCGCTGCCCTGTTCCATTCAGGCGCAGTTTACGACGGATTTCTGGTCCGTAGGAACTTTCCCGAAACAAGAGGGAGGCATGGGGCAGTTAATAGATGCAGAGCATCCGCTTTTTCGGGATTTTCCGACGGAATTTCATAGTAACTGGCAGTGGTGGGCGTTTGCTGTGCAACGTGCGGTAATTTTACCGGAACAATATGATGCCATCATTACGGAGATGGACAGCTATGCATTTTTACGCCCTATGGCAAAGTTATTGGAATGCCGCTGCGGCAGGGGAAAATTGCTGTTTTCCTCAATGGGACTACAGAATTTACAGCAGTATCCGGAGGCAAGAGCGCTGCTGTCGTCTGTTTACCGCTATCTTGCTTCACCGGAATTTGAACCGAAACAGGAAATCGGAGCAGAGGTGATAGCAGGACTCGTGTGGCAGGGATAACAGGGTACGGAAATCAGTTTTCAGTTATCATTTACTCTTGAACCGGCAGAAGTATGCGTAAATCCCGCGAAGACCCTTGAATAAACGAAGGTTACTGAAAGTAACCTTGCACTTAGCAAAAAAGACGTAATGTGGCTTTTGAGCTTAGTACCGTTGCGATTTTTCACGGAGCGAAAGCGTGCCGACAAGGGATTTATGCATATTCTGCTGGTTCTAAGTTTGAACGATAACCGAAAATTGATTTCCGTGATGACAGGGAAAGAATAGTTGACAAATATGTGCGCAGAATGTTATTCTGGTACAGAACAAAGGCGTTCTTATGGTGGAAGAATAAGAATGCCTTTTTTTCATGTGATGGAATCAGAGGAAAGGAAGAGAGGGTATGAGAAAGGATTATACGAAACAGGATATTATGCAGTTGGTACAGGATGAAGATGTCGAATTCATTCGTTTGCAATTTACCGATATTTTTGGGAATCTGAAAAATGTGGCGGTTACGGTAAGCCAGTTGGAAAGGGCGTTAAACAATGAGTGTATGTTTGACGGTTCTTCCATAGAGGGATTTGCGAGGATTGAGGAATCCGATATGTATTTGTATCCGGATTTAGGAACATTTGCGATTTTTCCATGGAGACCGCAGCAGGGCAAAGTGGCAAGAATGATTTGCGATGTGTACCGCCCGAACGGTGAGCCTTTTGAGGGCGACCCGCGTTATATTTTGAAACGTGCCGTAAAAAAAGCGGCAGATATGGGTTATGTCTTTGAAGTTGGTCCTGAATGCGAATTTTTCCTTTTTAATACGGATGAAAATGCACTGCCGACAACTAATACGCATGAACAGGCAGGGTATTTTGATTTAGGTCCGGTGGACTTTGGGGAAAACGCAAGGCGTGATATGGTTATCACATTAGAAGAAATGGGATTTGTTGTGGAGGCTTCTCATCATGAAGTAGCGCCCGCACAGCATGAAATAGATTTCCACTATGATGAAGCGCTTGCTACGGCGGATAATATTATGACATTTAAATTAGCGGTTAAGACGATTGCGAAACGCCATGGTCTGCATGCAACGTTTATGCCGAAACCGAAATATGGCGTGAACGGCTCCGGTATGCATATCAATATGTCGTTATCAAAAGACGGAAAGAATATTTTTGCAGATGCAAATGATAAATTCGGACTGAGTAAAGAGGCGTATTATTTTATCGGCGGTATTATGAAGCATATGAAAGGCATGACGGCGATTACCAATCCGCTTGTCAATTCCTATAAGAGACTGGTTCCGGGGTTTGAGGCTCCCGTTCATATTGCATGGAGCATGACAAACAGAAGCCCGTTAATCAGGATTCCGGCATCCCACGGCATAGGCACGAGGATAGAGCTTCGCTGTCCCGACCCGTCAGCGAATCCGTACCTAGCGCTTGCAGTATGTTTAAGAGCCGGATTGGACGGCATTGCGAATCAGATTATGCCGCCTCCGAGCGTTGACTGCAATATTTTTGAAATGAGTGACGCACAGAGAAAGGAGTACGGCATAGAAGAGATACCGGGAACCTTGATAGAGGCTGTTTATGATATGGAGAAAGATGAATTTGTAAAAGAGGTACTGGGAGAACATACCTACAACAAATACATCAATGCAAAGAAAGAGGAATGGCATCGTTACCGCTCTCAGGTGACGGAGTGGGAAATCAGAGAATACTTAAATAACTTCTGACGTTAGGATAATTTGGGAGTAAGGGGGGTGGACGTGTGATTAATATAGTTGTAGCCTTACCCAAAATAGAAGAAGCGAAAGGTATTCGGGCAATTCTTATGAAACAGGGATTTTCCGTGACAGCAGTATGTACAACAGGAGCGCAGGCGCTCAGTCAGGTTGATGAATGGAACGACGGCATTGTGATATGCGGCTACAAACTGACGGATATGATATATTCCGAATTACACGAATGCCTGCCGGACGGAATAGATATGCTGCTGATGGCGTCGCAAAGAGTGGTAAATGACTGTCTGGGAAACGACATCGTCTGTCTTTCCATGCCGTTAAAAGTAAATGATTTGGTGGAAACGCTCTCCATGATGAGCCATGCCATTATGCGGAGACGCAAAAAAGCAAAGCAAACGCCGAAAGTGCGTGGTGAAAAAGAGATGCAGCTTTTAAAAGAGGCAAAAGAACTGCTTATGGTGCGTAACCACATGACGGAAGAGGAAGCGCACCGCTATATCCAGAAATGCAGTATGGACAGCGGAACGAATATTGTGGAAACGGCGCAGATGATTTTGCTGATGGGGAAGATTTGAAAGGGGCGTTAAATATGGTATGTATGGAATGCGGAGCAAATGTCAAGAAAGGATATACGACAAGTGTTACCGATTTAGGTAATTGTCTTTTGATTGTGAGGAACGTTCCGTGTTATAAATGTACGGAATGTAACGAAGTCATTTATACGGGTGATGTGATTATGAGATTGGAGGAGATTGCAGAACAGGCAAAGCTGTTCACACAGGAAATTTCTATTGTAAATTATAGCGATGCGGCATAATAGAATAGATACGATAAAAAAGATGGCTGATAACAGCCATCTTTTTTGAATATTAGGCAGCATATTTTTAAAGGCATATTAGATTGATTACTGATACGCTCATTAGTCAGGGCAGATGGCAATCAGTAATATACTTTATATACGGGATTGTGGGCGGTAGATGAGTACCTGTGATACAGCGTAATATTGTTTTTTATATAATGATGATTGAATGAAAAGAGAAAGGACAAGCTTTTTTCTTTAAGAAAGTTGTTTTTGTAATTAAAAAATTGTATTATGCTATTATTATAACCTTGAAAAAAGTAGTAGAATGCATATTTTAGGAGCATTAAACAGTTTAAAATAGATGATAAATAAGTATATGTGTTTAGAAGACAGGGAGGGGCAGGATGTATAAAATATTAATTGTAGATGATGAGAGAAAAGAACGTGAAGGAATCTCATTATTGATTAAGCGGTATGGATATGATCTGGATGTTACACTTGCGCAGAATGGAGAAGAAGCACTGAAAATAATGGAAAAAAAGGCTTTTGATATTTTGTTGACAGATATCAAGATGCCATATATGGATGGGATTCAATTGATTAAAGAAATTCAAAAAAGGGGCATGAATCCAATCTGTATTATTTATAGTGCTTACGGAGAATTTGAATATGCACAGAGTGCTATTTCTTTAGGAGTTTTAGAATATTTGCTGAAACCGATAAGGCTGGAAGCATTTGATGAATTGTTTAAAAAAGTGATTGCTTTATGTGTCAGCAGGGAAAAGGCTGATCAGGAGGAAATTGAAATCCGGCATGCGCAGGAAGAGGCAGCATATCAAAAAATGAGTTGGGATATGTTGAATTATCTGGAAAGTGATGAGACAGAAGAAGACCAGACTGGAAATGGCTCATTAGAAAAACTGACGAAGGAATTAAAATTATTTATTGATTTTAACACGGATGACTGTATTCCTATCGTTATATCATGTTATTCCAATTTATTTTCTATTAAATGGGAAAAATATCAAAAAGAAATTGAGGACAAATTTGGTGATAACACAATAATTATTAATAATACAGATAATCAGATTATTGTGTTATTGATTAGAAAAAAAGGGGATTATCGTTTTGCTGATATAAAGGAAAAATGTGAGTCTTTAATAGGATGTTCCCAAAAGCAATATCAGGCAGAGATTTTTGTTATTTTAGGCAAAAAGACAGAAAGTTTAAGCGGCTTGCGGAAAGAATATTATGAGCTTAAAGATCAATTAGACTATCAATTTTTCCTTTCAAAAAGTGTATTAATCGTGCACGATGAATCGTATTTTATAAAAAAAGAAAATGATATGATGGGATTATACTTTGAGAGAATCTTTAATTGTGCAAGAATGTCAGATTATAGAGGTATTGAAAAGGAACTGGAAAAAGTATTTGATTATGTCACTAAACAGACTGGATTTAGTTCTATTTATATAAAATATACGTTTACGGATGCGATAAAGAAAATTTGCGAATATACAAATTCCTCAATTGATTTAGTTTCATATATTGAACAACTATACCAGGCTAAAACGATAGAGGAAGTTAAGGCAATTATGAAAGAAGCCTTAAATCGTATGGAAAGGAATTGCGAGCAGGAAATTAAAGAAAACAGGCTGGTACGGATGGCAAAAAGCATTATTTATGAAAAATATGGCGAAAATAATTTGAATGTTTCATTCATTGCTGAAGAACTTAAAGTGTCAACCGCATATTTAAGCAGTCTGTATAAGATTGAGACAGGGCAGAATCTTGTAAAGTTTATTACATGGTATAGAGTTGAAAAATCAAAGGAATTATTAAAGCAAACGAATATGAAAGTTAGTGATATTGCCGAAAAAGTGGGATATCTGAATACATCTTACTATACATCTATTTTCAGAAATTATGAAGGGTGCAGTCCGGTACAATATAGAGAAAGGTCGCAGAAACATGAATAGGCATATATTTCATGATAGAAAGATATCTTTTTTAAATAAGGTACGTATCAGTTATGGGGTTTTGATCATGATTCCGGTATTCATATTGGAGTTATTTGTCTTATATTCTTCGACGAGCTTTATAAAAGAGCATCAGCGAATAGAGTCAAAAGAGACAATTGAAAGACATTATCAAAATATTCAAAATCAAATGGGGATATGTGAAAAATCAATTTTGTATCTGGCAAGTAATGGATTTTTAAAGGATTTTCTGAGTATTTCCGATGATGAGTATTTGAAAAGAAATCAAAATGCTACAAATGTAAGTTCTTTATTATATAACGCTTTACTTTCCAATCAGTACTTTACAAATATTGAAATTTATTCAGATAAGAATATTGCGGTCATTAATGCTATTTTTAAAAATATAGGAGACTATGAAAATATAGAATGGTACGAGACAACAATGAATACATCAAATACTTTGTGGTGGTATAAAGATGGAAAATATTATATAACTAGGAGAATAGTAAGTAACTTTCCAGAAAAGAAGCTGGGTGTAATAA
>CAMWMM010000331.1 GCA_947175285.1 uncultured Lachnospiraceae bacterium | reverse complement strand
TTCCGGTTCAGGTAAGACAACGCTTCTTAACTGCATCTCATGTTACATTCCTTTTGATGAAGGAAGCATTACTTTGGGTGGTACGAAGCTTGCGGGGCTAAGCGATGATATGCTTGCAAAGATTCGTAATACGCAGATTGGATTTGTATTTCAGGATTTCATGCTTTTAGACGGACTTTCCATTCGGGAAAATATTCTGGTACCGCGTATAGTGCAGGGAGAAGTGGACAGGGAGGCGGAGGAACTTGCCGATAAACTGGCTTCTTTGTTTGGAATAGAACATATCATGAATAAATATCCTGCGGAAATATCCGGCGGGGAAAAGCAGAGAGCGGCAGTTGCGCGAAGTCTGATTAACAATCCGCTTATTATTTTAGCCGACGAGCCGACGGGAAATCTGGATTCCAAGTCAAGCCGTACCGTCATTGAATCGTTCGGAAATGCCAAGGAAAAGATGAATGCGACGATTTTCATGGTAACGCATGATAGCTTCGCGGCATCATTTTGCGACCGCGTGATTCTGTTAAAGGATGGTATGGTATACCGTCAGTTAGAGCGGAAAGAAGAGCGTAAGATTTTTCAGGATATACTGCTTGGCGCTATTAAGGAAATGAGTGAATAAGTGAGGAGGTGTTATTGTGGCAGAGAGATTTACTATGAAAAAAATGGAGCAAAAACTACAGAAAGCCGACAGAAAACAGGCAAGACTCTATCTGTTCTGTAATTTTATGGCATTGATGATTATTACTGCTTATTCGGCATTAATGTTATCGCCGACGGTGCAGACGGTTTTTCCGGAGGGCGGGGACAGCCGTAGGCAGATGTATGCGATTTTCGTATTGACGCTGCTTGGATGTGTTATTTTTACAATGTATGCATCATCCTTGTTTTTTCGGCATAAATCGGGTCAGTTGGGAATTCTGATGGCGCTTGGTGCATCGAGACGACGGCTTGTACCGGGGCTGTTCCGGGAAGTATTGAGTCTTAGTACGGCGTCGTCTCTGACAGGAATTGTCGCCGGCTTCCCGTTTGTATGGATTATTTGGAGCAGTTTCAGGCTGTTTTTGGTAGACAGTTCGGAGATGGAGCTTTCTTTTGATATGAGATGTTTGGGGGTTTCGGTTCTTTTTCTGTTTTTGGTAGTCGGTTTTGCCTGCCTTACTGCATGGCGTTATCTTAGAAAGACGAATATTATGGAAGTCATACGTGAGGAACATATTAATGAGTCTGTAAAAGAACTGGGCAGATGGTGCGGACCGGTTGGAGCCGTTCTGATATTAGCCGGAGGTGTGATAGGATATTGTGCGCCCGGTTTCTGGCAGCGGGCATTTCATGCTTATGCTCCGGCATGGACGAACCTTTTCTATGCGCCCGTATTCATAGGACTTTATATGGTTATGCTGCATACTGTGGTACACGGCTGGCGAAATCACAGGAAAAATCCGTATCGAAATATTATTTCGAGAAGTATGATGAAATTTCAGGGGAAGCAGACGGTCAATAATCTGATTATTATAACGCTTTTGATAGCGGGTGCGTGCTTTGCCATATTCTATGTACCTACAGCATCCTCGAGCATGCTTTTGTCTTATGAAAGACAGCCGTTTGACTATTTTTTCCATTATCCGATTGACCAGAATGTGGATGATGAAGAAGAAATCCGCGCTTTTGCAGGAAGATATGGATTGACAATAAAGGACTGGACGAAAGAGGAATATATCACACTCGGTATGGGCGGCAGGACACAGATTATGGAGGATGAGAGGCATTTCCATATCGAATATCTTCCGATTGCCGAAGAGGTTAATATACTTTCCGAAGAAAGCTATGCCAAGATAACGGGTGAAACAGTGGATGTCAGTCCGGGAACTTATATGTGTGTTACGAATGCGGATGAAACAAATATTTTTACTAATGAATCCGCGGAGCACCTTACAAATATGACAACACGGACACAGCTATCAACGAAGTTTGCCGGATATCTGCATTATGATTTAATGGCAGATGAAATCGCTTATTATGTAGTAGATAATATCGATTATGAAAAGCTGGCGGCAGGACTGTCCGATGAGTGGCGGGGAGAGGTTGTAGGATTTAATATTGACGGAAAGGATTCTTATGAGTTTGGCAATGATTTTTATCATCATTTCGTAGATTCCTTTGATGAGAGCTGCGCATATCTTTCCTATTATGATGAGGTGGCAAAGATTGTGGCAAACGAAAACGGAGAAGAATACTTTATGGATGCGTATGGTGACAGCCGTCTGCGTTATGAGGATGCTGATTCGAGTGAGTTCCGCCTTTCATGGAAGTATCGTCCGAGTTTCCGCCTTTTGGGAAAGAATGATTATTTATTTACTATGGCAGTGTTTTTTATGATGTTTATTTTTATCTTCATTGTCTGCCTGCTTACGGCATTAGTCGTAAGTTATACGAGATGTCAGACGATTGCGTTAAATAACCGTTATATTTTCGATGATTTAAAGAAGCTTGGGGCATCACCGGCTTTTATGGCAAAAGAGGTGCGCAGTCAGTGCAATAATGTGTTTAAGATACCTGCCATTGTCGGAATGGCTGCGATGATGGTGCTGTTTTCCCTTATTTTATACGGGAATGACGGAAAGATTGTTTTTACAGAGGTAATAACGATAGGTATCTGTCTGGGGATACTGGCAGTGATTGGAATAATTGTTTATGCCGTGTACCGGGGGACGGTGAAAGCAATGAGAAATAGGCTGGATATTTAAAGTCCACTCGAATAATGCAGCGCATAATCATCCGTAATAAAGATGGCTTCCACGTCTTCAAGGGATTCAATCAGTTCCATGCCGTCATCAAGTCCTAATACAAAGCAGGTCGTGGAAAGCGCATCCCCCATTGTGGAAGAATCTGACAGAATTGTAACGCCGAGAAGATGATTCTGCACCGGATATCCGCTTGCGGTATCTAATATGTGATGATACAGCACGTCATCCTGATAGAAATAACGCTCGTAGACGCCGGAAGAAACGGTGGATTTATCGGAAACCGAAAGCGATGTAATGGTGCTTCCCTGCTCATCGAAAGGCATCTGGATACCGAACTGAAACGGTGTGCCGTCAGGTCTTGTGCCGACAGCTAAGAGGTTTCCGCCGAGATTAATAATCGCGTTTTCGACATTTTGTGATAATAAGTATTCTTTTATTTTATCAGCAATATATCCTTTGGCAATAAAGCCAAGGCTAATGGCACTGTCAGGGTCAAGCAGGGTGACAGTGTCATTTTCTATGAGCAGGTTATGATAGTCCACATGGCTGAGAGCGGCTGCGAGCAGAGTTTTGTCAGGAACCTGGTTTGTTGTTTCGTTATCTGCATGAAAATCCCATAGATTACTGACAGTTTCCATTGTCAGATCAATGCGGCCGTCACTCATCTCGCAGTAAAAAAGAGCAGTTTTTAGTAGTTCTGCCGTTTCTGCGGAAACTGTCACAGGCTCTCCGTTGCTGTGATTGATATTCCAGATATCGGAGCCTTCGATGGTAGGACTTAGCATATTTTCGTATTTTTCGGCAATCTCCATACAGCCATCCAGGCAGGATTTTTTTCCTGCGTCATAGATGGTAACTTGAATGACGGTATCAAAATAAAAGCCTGTTTTGGTAATCGGTTCCGAAACAGCGCTGCATCCGCTTAAAAGCAGTAATAGAGCAAGAAGCGGAAATACTTTTCCCTTATTTTTCATGTGGGTCTCCCCCCAGCTTTCCGTTGCCAATCTTTCTATTTCATGATAAAATATCTCTATCTCATTATTATTATAACAGATTATAACGGAAAAAAGAAAGGTACAGTGATAATATGAAACTACCGGGCGAGGTCGACCAGAGATCCATGGGATCTTCGGTTATATATATGGTAATAGGCGTATCTGCATTTGTATTGATTCTGTTACTTTCCGTGATGAAAAACAATAAAAAAACGGAAAATAGAGATGAGTATGTGCAGAATCCCGTACAGCAGGAGGAAACCGTGCAGCCGGAAGCAGAGATAGAACCGGAGCGGAAACTGCGTGCGGAGGATTTGAGTTTCTGGGGTATGTATCCTGTAGATGATAATGAAAATAAGAATGAGACGAAGGATTCTCAGAAAGAAGAAACGAAAGATACATCCACTTCCCAAAAGGAACAAGACAGCCAAAAAGAAGAAAATGAACAAAAAGAAGTAGTGCAGGAAGACCCGTCCACGGATGGAAAGCATACTTTGATTAAAAAATCCGACGGCACAGAGGAGTGGGTTTTAATCAGTCCGTATTTGACGAAAAATACGTATGATTTTACCAATATGTCGGAAACTGCCAATTTGCGCAAGTATACGGACAACGGGAAAAAGATTTCCTATGTGGGTGTTGATATTTCCAAGCATGACGGAACGGTTAATTTTCGGAGCATGAAAGCTGCCGGGATAGATTATGTCATGATCCGGCTCGGTGCAAGAGGATACAGCACGGGACAGCTTTCGGTGGATGATAATTTTGTGGAGAACATAGAGGATGCGATAGATGCGGGACTGGATATCGGCGTTTATTTTTATTCTCAGGCGGTGACATTGGAAGAAGCAACGCAGGAAGTGAATTTTGTCGTACAAAATCTGACTCCATATAAGGAGCATATCAATTATCCGGTTGCTTTTGATATGGAGAGCGTTCCAAACGATAAAGCAAGAATTGACGGACTTTCCAGAGAGGATAAAACAGCGATTAGCGCGGCTTTTTTAAGCGGTGTTCAGGCGGCAGGCTATATTCCGATGCTCTATGGAAATAAAGAATGGCTGATTAAAAATATTGATTTGGCGCAGCTGCAGAATTATGATGTGTGGCTTTCCGAGGATGAAGATATTCCGGACTATCCGTACCAGTATACAATGTGGCAGTATACGACAACAGGCGTACTAAACGGCATAACGGGAGATGCCAATTTGAATATTTGTTTTGTCAGTTATTCGGACAGATAGCGCTCAATTTTTTTAGAAACCTTAATAGTATTATATAAGTCGGCGTAGGAAGCAGGAGACATATTTTCCATGTAATTTGGAGTATAGGCTTTTGTTACGCCGGCTTTTTTTAAGTAATCAATTGCCTTATTATAGGCAATCGCTGCCTCTTCTTCCGTATCATAAACGCCTACGGTATAATTTCCCCTGATATGGATTTTGGTTTTGTACCGCATTTTCCCATTCCGGTAAATGGCGGAAACGCCGTTAAAGGCATTCATAATTTCTATATTTTCATAGCGGTAGTCATTGGTATTTCCATTGATAAAACGGTAATCTTTATCCAGTACAGCATAATTTTTGATGCCGTAACGGTTCATAATATTTATCTGCATGCCGTAATCAGCGACAAAATAATGTCCTCCGCGGCTGGAAATTTTGTGGTTGGCATAGAAAAATAAATCATCTTTGTCAAAAATAAAAAAATGGGACGGGGAAAAATAGTAGTAGAAAAATGAGGGACGAATATAAATCGGATTGGCAAAATAAAGACCATTATCCCGGAAATTGATTAAGCAGACCCATTTTTCAAATAAAAGGACGCAGTCCGGCTGATAATGCGCTATGCCGATGGAGTTATCCTGTAAAATGCGATTGGCAAGCAGATAAGCTTCATGTGCGGGCTCCATGGCCGGATAACTGCCCAGACTGATATGCTTAGCGCGATAAGTTACGGAAGAACGATAATAAATTGTGCCGTCTTTCTTTTTTGCCGTGTAAACACCGGGCAGAATAGCCATCTTTAATCTCCAATCTTTAGAAATATTTCTTGATATTGGCATAAGTATAACATAATTTTCCTGATTTCTGTATAAAATATTACAGAAGTGTTAAAGGACAGTGTGAAAATGGATTTTCTCAGATATAAACATCACAGATAAAAGAAAGGTATGTTTATTAAGATGTATAAGAAATATTTCGCTATATTGCTTTTAATGAATATGACGTTTTTTACATCATGGATTTGTATTAAGGAATTAAAAATTAACCGTGTGGCGGCAACACAGGCTTTTCGGATGGAATATATG
>CAMWMM010000330.1 GCA_947175285.1 uncultured Lachnospiraceae bacterium | reverse complement strand
GGATATTCTGATTCCGCAGTATGAGGATGCCATTATGAAAAAATACGGTTTCCGCGATTGGGATTCCGTACTTGCGGCTGTCGGACACGGCGGACTCAAAGAAGGTCAGATTGTTAACCGCATGCAGGAACTGTATGATAACGACCACAAAAAGGAAGTATCAGACGAGGAAATACTTGCCGAAGTACAGGAAAATGCACAGCATAGCAGGATGCAGCCACGAAAAGGAAGCAACGGCATTGTTGTAAAGGGTATTCATGATGTGGCGGTCAGATTTTCCAAATGCTGTTCACCGGTGCCGGGAGATGAAATTGTCGGTTTCATTACAAGAGGACGAGGGGTGTCCATTCACCGTACGGACTGTATCAATATTTTGAACTTGCCGGAAATTGACCGTGTCAGATTGATTGATGCGGAATGGCAGCAGGCGGCGGATGAGGAAGGCGATGAAAAATATTTAGCGGAAATCAGTATCTATGCCCATAACCGGAATGGACTGTTGGCAGATGTTTCCAGAGCGCTGACAGAGAAAGATATTGATATTCTTGCCCTGAATACCAGAATTAATAAACAGGGAACCGCTACGATGGAAGTCAGCTTTGAAATCCGCAGCAGAGAAGAATTGAACCGGATTATTGATAAGATTCGGACAATCGACAGCGTAATCGATATTGAGAGAACGACGAGCTGATTTTTTGGAAAGAATATTGCAGGTCAGGAGAAAGGTGTGGTTTTAATATGGCTAATTTAAAAGTTGGAAGGCTGATGCTTGGTATTTGTCAGACGAATTGTTATTTTGTATATCAGGAGGGAAAGAAAGATGTAATTTTCTTTGACCCTGCGGATAAAGGTGACTATATTTATGATGCATTGACGGAAAAAGGATTCCGGATAGCGGGTATTCTGCTGACACATGGGCATTTTGACCATATATGGGGAACCAATAAACTGCGGGAGCTTTCCGGGGCGCCGATTTATGCTTATGAAGCAGAAAAAGCGCTGTGTGAAGATGCAGTTACCAATGTATCGGAACAGGTTGGCAGACCTTATACGGTTATCCCTGATAAGTATTTAAAAGACGAAGAGGAAATTACGATTGCGGATATGACCTGTAAATTAATTGCAACGCCGGGACATACTATCGGGAGCTGTTGCTATTATTTTGAGGAAGACGGCATTTTAATCAGCGGCGATACACTGTTTCAGGAATCGGTTGGCAGGACGGATTTGGCAACAGGCAGTATGAGTGATATTGTCCGTTCGATTAAAGAAAGGCTCTTTGTGCTTCCGGATGATGTCAAAGTATATCCGGGGCATGGGGATATGACGGATATCGGACATGAGAAGCAGTATAATCCGTTTTGTTAAAGATGGAATCTATAGAATACAAGTGACGGACGGTTGGAAAAGGGGTTTTCAATCGTCCGATTTGTAGTAAGAGAAGGAGTGAGGTGATTTGATAAATATTGATAGTTTTATAATTGGGCTAGTAGTATTTTGGGGAGGCATGATATTACTTTTAGGGTATGTACATGGCTTCCCGATATATCTGACATGCTATAACATTCGCCGGCTCTTTCATTTGAAGCAAAATGATGCGAAGTGGAAGGGAGAAAAGAGCAAACACATGGATTTGCTGATATTTCTGTGGGGACCTGTGCTTATGGGGATATTGTACATTATTTGGGCGCCGGATCATTGGCAGCGGGCGATAGCTATCAGAGTGAATTATTTTCCTTCCCATGAACCGATTACCAGTGATTATGGATTGACTTTTTTTGTTCTTTGCCTGGCAGCATGGGGAGGGTTTATGATATTACGGTTTACGGACAAAAAACTGCCGCCTCTTTTGACAGTATTATGTATGGGAACCATTTATCTGGGGTGCTTTTTGAGTGTTGCATTTATCATACAGGTGTTGCCGAATACATTTGAGTCATTTTGCTACTTGCCGACAGAGTGTATTTTGATGTGCCTTTTTCCGCTGAATTATATATTTTCTTCTGTGGCTGCTATTAGCAATGTTATCCAGACAGAAGAAAAATTGGAGTCAGAACAGGAAAAAAAGGGACTGGCGAAGATAGGAAAATTATTAAGAGACAGTAAAAAATGGCCTGTACTGGGACTGATTGCAGTCATTCCGATACTTGGTATCTGTGTTATGTGTCTGTTACTGTTTGGGCAGCAGCCTCCGGATGCCATTATTAAAATGTTTACGGAAACGAGTGATTGGACTTTTTCCCAGATGGTTTCTCCGCAGCCTTACCCATACTATGGTGACCATTATTTATGTACCGTAGCAGCGGGCGGGCATAAAAGACTTGTGAAGCCGAAACGTTTGGGAAAAAGACGTGGACATACGATTATAGTTAATCGTCAGCTTTGCATTGCGAACGCTTTCGAAGAGGTGATAGCAGAGAAAACGCCTCGTTTTCATAGAAATCTCCGGCATTTTTACGATACATACGGTTATCCTGTTGCAAAGCATATTACGAATCCGTGGAGAGCTGATTTGGTGTATTTGCTGATGAAGCCGTTAGAGTGGTTTTTCTTGATTGTTCTATATATGGTTGATGTAAAGCCGGAGGAGAGAATTTCAAGACAGTATTTATGATATTTATGAAATCCATTATAATTATGTATATTCTGAATGATATAACAGACAGGAAAGGACAACATGAATAAACAAGAGCAGATATCGGCGCTGGCGCGTGATATTATCAAGCTGTCGCATGATGGCATTTTAATGAATATGCGTTTTCTGGATGTGGCACTGTCTGCCTTAAAGTTGGAAGAGCGGGCAGGAATGGGTGTTTTTGCCTATGACGGAGCAACACTTTATTATGACCCGGCGCTTTTGCTTGCTAAGTATCGCAAAGAGCCTCACTATATGGTAAGGCTTTATCTGCATGTGTTGTTACACTGTATCTTTTATCATAGCTTTCAGACAGATAAGCTGGAGCGGGAACTCTGGGATCTGGCAACTGATATTGCAGTGGAAAATACGATTCTGGAAATGTCGCTGCATCTTGCCGTTCTGCCGTCGGATGCTATTTTAAAAAGCAGGCTGGATATCCTAAAAAAGCAGGCAGGAGGTTTGACTGCGGAGAAGCTGTACAGACATTTCCGCATAGAGGAACCGTCGAAGAAGGCGCAAAAAGAATGGCGGGAACTTTGTTATTATGATGAACATTTATATTGGGACAGAAAAGAAGAACTGACGCTGTCGCAGGAGGAATGGCGCAAAGTAAGCGAACGGGTAAAGGCGGATTTAAGAAGCTTTTCCAAAGATAAAAATAACGCACAGAGCATGGAAGAGAATCTGAAAGAAGCGACAAGAGAAAGATATGATTATCGGGATTTTTTGAAGCGGTTTATGGTGATGGGCGAGGTGGTACAGGTCAATGATGATGAATTTGATTATATTTATTATACGTATGGACTCTCCCAATATGGAAATATGCCGCTCGTAGAGCCTCTTGAATATAAAGACGCCAATAAAATCAAGGATTTTGTGATTGCGCTTGACACTTCGGCGTCCTGCCGCGGCGAGGTGGTACAGGCATTTTTGAATCAGACGTATCAAATCATGCAGCAGAGGGAGAATTTTTTCCGGAAAATCAATGTACATATCATTCAATGCGATAACGAGGTGCAGAGTGATACGGTCATAACTTGCAGAGAGGATTTTGATGATTTTTTAAAAAATGGAAAACTGCGCGGGTTTGGCGCTACTGATTTTAGACCGGTATTTCAGTATGTAGAAAAATTAAAACAGGACGGCGGGTTTGAAAATTTAAAGGGGCTGATTTATTTTACGGATGGCTACGGTATCTATCCTGAGCAGATGCCGGATTATGATACGGCGTTTGTTTTTCTGCGTGATGATGGAGAAGCGCCGGCAGTTCCGCCGTGGGCAATCAGGATTGTCATATCGGAAGAAGAGTGTGAAATAGAAAAAGAGGAAGATGGTTACAGCAATGAATATTAAGCAGGCAAAAGAGTATATTAAGGATTCCGTAAAATTGTACTTAAAAAAAGATGAAGAAGGGGAATACAGGATTCCTGTTGTCAGGCAACGCCCGATTTTTCTGTTGGGAGCGCCGGGTATCGGGAAAACGGCTGTTATGGAGCAGATTGCGCAGGAACTCGGAATTGCGCTTGTGTCTTACTCTATGACGCACCATACAAGACAGTCGGCATTGGGGCTTCCTTTTATTGCGCATAAAGAATATGAGGGATGGTCCTATGATGTATCGGAGTATACGATGAGCGAAATTATTGCTTCGATTTATGATGTCATGAGGGAGAGCGGTATTAAGGAGGGAATTCTTTTTCTGGATGAGATTAACTGCGTATCGGAGACTTTGGCGCCATCCATGCTGCAGTTTCTGCAATATAAAGTATTCGGACGGCATAAAGTGCCGGACGGATGGGTAATTGTGACAGCAGGAAACCCGCCGGAATATAATAAGTCAGTGCGTGAATTTGATATTGTGACACTGGACAGAATGAAAATTCTGGAGGTTGAGGCGGATTATGCAGTTTGGAAAGAGTATGCAAAAGACCGAAGTCTGCATACGGCAATCACGAATTATCTGGATATGAAGAAAGAGGACTTTTATCAGGTAGAGACAACCGTCCGGGGAAAGAATTATATCACGGCAAGAGGCTGGGAGGATTTGTCTGCGATGATACTTCTCTATGAAGATGAGAAGTTGAAAGTAGAGGAAACTCTGGTGGAACAATATATCAGGAATCCGCGTGTTGTCAAGGAATTTACTGCTTATTATGATTTATACCAGAAATATAAAAGGGATTATCATATAGAGGATATTCTGGCAGGACATGCCCCTGCACAGGTGGGAGAAAGAGCGAGAAAAGCGGATTTTGATGAGAGACTTTCCCTGATGGGGATGCTGATTGATTATGTACAGCATGAAATACGGGAAAATATGGAAAGATTCGATTGTATCAGCAATTTCCTTGTGCATATGAAAGCGATTAAAAACAGTATGGCGCAGGAAGAAAAAGCGGCGGATGACGTCATAAAAATGTTAAACGGACAGATAGAGGGCAGACAGAAAGGCATGGAAGCTTTGCAGAAAGCGGGTTCTTTATCTGATAGGGAAAAGAGAAAACAGCGAAATGTCATTCGTTTCTTAAAAGACTGCGAGAAAAAACTTCGTCTGGAAGACAGGGAGAGCGGAAATGAAGCACTCGCATTTTTAAGGGAACGATACGAGGCGGAAGTGGCTTCTTATAAAAAAGAGACGGAAGCCGCAGGAGAAAAGCTCCATTACCTGTTCACTTTTGTGGAAGATACTTTTGGAAGCGGCAATGAAATGCTGATACTTTTGACGGAATGTACGGTGAATCAGGACAGCGCTAAATTTATCGGAATGTATGGCTGTGAGGATTATCA
The DNA here is from genome assembly GCA_947175285.1 of uncultured Lachnospiraceae bacterium. The sequence goes on along the minus strand of CAMWMM010000330.1, from coordinate 631 downwards.
GCGTCATAATGAAGAGATGATGATTTCAGAACGCGGGGATACCATCATGCAGCAGATAGAAGCACTGGATTTATAGAAGGTAGTAGTGATTATGTTGGGAAAGATGCAGGAAATCAATACGGATTATGGCAGGATAGAAGTTACACTTTTAGAAGATAGTGTTATGTTAACCGGATATCGCGGAAAAGATATTTCCTTAACGATACCGGAAATGATAGAGAATAAACCTGTTACAGTTATAGGAAAAAAGGCTTTCCTTGGAGCGAAGAGTTTACAGGAGCTGTTTTTGCCGGAAAGTATTGCAGAGATTCAGGAGTGGGCGTTTGCTTCCTGCAGCAGCTTGGAAAAGTTGTCGCTGCCGCGGAAAAAGCTTGCTGTCGGACAGGGAATTTTAAAAGACTGTGTGAAGTTAGAGCAGATTGTGGTAACAGGGGATAGCGACAGCCTGATAAAGCCCGAACCGGAGGGAATTTCTCATCTGCTTGCTGCGGTCATGAATAAGTTAGATGCCTTTTATCTGTTTGATACTGTAACGGCGGGCAGCAGACAGTGGTTGGAGCAGTGGGATGCCAGAATGATGTCTTTGATGGCACAGGAAGATACGGAAGGGTTCTCTAAGATGCTGTTATGT
>CAMWMM010000329.1 GCA_947175285.1 uncultured Lachnospiraceae bacterium | reverse complement strand
TTACTATTTCACTATTCTTTTATTTCATCAATATCTGTCAGATTTACACCTAAAGAAGTCAGAACTGCTTTTAAAGAACGATAGTCTTTTTTCAAACCCTCATATGTTTCTGTTGCATTTTCTCTTTTTGCATTTTTCATATGAGCCTGTACCTTTTGAAAATCCAGTACGGTTCTTTCAATAATTTCACCATTAGTAGGCATTATATTCACCTCCCGATTATAGAAAACCAGTTATTAGGTTGCATTTAGTATACCATAATCAGAATGTAAAGTCTATTGTATCTTAAAAAGCTGGAAATTATAAAGCATAAGCAAAATTAAATATATTTTTCTATAATACACATATCAATTTTGTGTTGTTTTAAAACACCTAATGCTTTTTCACTCACAATAATCTCTTTGTATTTATTAAAATAAAAATTATCTGAAAATGTCATCGCAATGTTATTAAATATAACACCAGTTAAACCATTCAAAATAATATCATTTTTCAAACTTTCTGTAACTATAAAACATGGATGTGTGTTCAACAATTCGTCACCTTGCCACCCCATAAAGTCGTACTCTAAGCGGTCTGCTGGCAGAATTGTCATCTATATGGCAGTGGACGCACACCTTTGTCAACTCTTTGACTAATAATAAGGCTTTATCATATTTTCCGCTAATTGTGCTGCCACTAAATCAGAAGTCAGAACTGCCTTACATTAGCTGTCATAAACTTCTCTCCTATGACCCACCGTAATAATCAGGATATCTAATTTATCATCCTGAATATCCGTCAATATTCTATAATCTCCTATTCGATACCGCCATTCTCCACTTCTGTTTGGCACCAGTCCTTTTTCACTTCTTCATGGGAATAAGACACCGGATTTCTATTATAATCTTCCATTGCCTTTTTATAGGCTGTCAAATCATATTCATCCTCAATTTTTTCAAGTATAGTCTGGCGAATCAATTCAGACACATTCATTTTCTTTAAATCTGTATACTGTTTGATCAGACTGCTATCCTCGCCACTTTGTCTTACTGATATTGTCATCATTTACGCCTCCTACTTGTATTACATTATATTACGCATCTGCCACAATGTCGAGAAGATACCTATATTTCTAATATAATTCGAGTGTCAAAAGGAACAGTTTATAATTTAATCAGAAAGATTGCTCAAACTGCGCCTTTTGACAACCGAATCCTGATATCTAATCACCAATAGATTTTAACTTATTCCCCGACAACTCCACCAATCGTTTATATACCCCGCCCTGTTCCATTAATTCGGAATGTCTGCCTTTTTCACATATCTTTCCGTGCTCCATAACATATATCGTATCTGCATTTTCAATCGTTGAAAGCCTGTGCGCTACCACAAGCGTCGTACGCCCTCCCATCAATGCCTCGATTCCCTTTTGCACAAGCTGTTCGCTCTCCGAATCCAGCGCAGAGGTTGCCTCATCCAGAAGAAGTATTGGCGCATTCCTGATAAATGCACGGGCTATTGCAATTCGCTGACGCTGCCCGCCCGATAGGCTCTCACCGCGCTCCCCGACCAGCGTATCATATCCATCCGGAAATAACATGATAAATTCATGGGCATAAGCGCGTTTGGCTGCTTCGATAACTTCTTCATCACTTGCTCCGAGCCTGCCGTATCGTATATTTTCCTTTATGCTTGTTGTAAAAAGATAGGCATCCTGAGGTACATAAGCAATATTCCTGCGCAGTTCATCCACGGTATAGCCGGAGAGCGGTTTTCCAAGCACTTCCATCGCGCCGCTGTTTAACGGATAAAAGCCCAGCAGAAGTTTTACTACCGTACTCTTACCGCCGCCGCTCTCTCCTACAAGGGCAGCCGTTTTTCCTCTCTCTACCTCAATATCCACACCGCTTAATACGGTTTCCGAATCATCATAGGAAAATACTGCATTACTTAGTCTGATTCCATAATCTTTCACGCTCGCGTCCGTTAAAGATTCCTTAGATACAATCCAACTCGTATCCGCACTGTCAATATGCCTGTTTTTCTGCCAATCCGGAATGGGCTGGTCCAGAATCTCAAATACTCTGTCTGAGAGAACAAAAGCGTCTATCAAGCCTCCCCATGCGCTGCCGATATTTCTTAAAAAATAAGATACCATACCCTGCAAGCTGAGAATCGCCACCACCGTACCAAAGTCTACCAGACCTGCAAAAGACATAAATACACCGATAAGCAGAATCACAATATTACACAAAAATCCAAATACCCATTCGGCTGCCTGCACATCGGACATTCGGCGGAACCGCTTCATTGTATAAGCAGCTGCATCAGCATTCCCGTCATAATATCTTTCCACCATAACCTGTGCTCCCGAAAACATTTTGATAACATTCATCCCTGCCAGAATATCAGTCAGGCTTTCCGTACATTTCGCAAGCAGTTTCTGTATTTTGACCGACATATTACGGAGCGGCTTTGAAAGAAACATATCTACCCTCACCGATACTGCACTTAAGACAAGTACCATAAGTCCTATCCGCCAATCTAAAAACAAAATAATGACAATAGCAGAAATACCGATTATCACAGGACTGATAACCCGCGAATGCCTGTTCGCAAGGGAGGTCTTGATGTCCTCTACATTGAAACACAGTTTCTGTATGGAGTCTGCTGTATGATGTTCTTCGAAATATGCCATCGGCAGAGCAAACAAATGTGTCATCACCCGTATCCGCAGTCTTGCCATAATCAGGCGAATCTGATACATATATGTATAAGTAATAAGAATTTTGGCTATGCCCGCTGCCAGAACAACCGCTGCCAGCCAAAGTGCAGACTGAAATAAAGCCATATCGGAAGCCGTTACTGCATTTATAATATTTTGATAAAACAATGCGTTTATTGCGTTCACAAGCACTTCCGTGACCGGAATTAACAACAGGCAAAGCCAGTACACACCGGATTTTTCAAATAGTGACAGATATTTTTTTATCCCAGCGGCTGTTATTTTGTTATTCTTCATCATAATGCTATCTTACCTTTCCCGTCTTCCATCACTACGACGTAATCTGCGTTTTTTATCGTAGACAGGCGATGTGCGACAATCAGTGTTGTCCGTCCTTTTGCCAGTTCATCCAGCGCCTTTTGCACATCATTTTCCGCTTGTGCATCAAGCGCAGAAGTGGCTTCGTCCAAAAGCAGTATCGGGGCGTCTTTTAAGATTGCCCGTGCAATGGAAATACGCTGTATCTGTCCGCCCGATAAGCGTGAACCTCGCTCTCCTGCCGGAGTATCATACCCCTTTGGAAGTTCGTTTATAAAACCGGATGCATTTGCCGCCTCAGCTGCCATACGGATTTCTTTTTCATCCGCCCCGGATTTACCCATGGCAATATTTTCTCCCACGGACACCGGAAACAGATAAGCATGCTGAGAGACATAGGAAATGCGAGAACGCAGGGCTTCCAGATTCCAGTCTTCCAGTTTAACACCTTCAATCAGAATACTTCCCCGTTTCGGATGATAAAATCCACACAAAAGGCGGAGCAGCGTACTTTTTCCGCCTCCGCTTGCACCAACTACTGCTACAGTCTTGCCTCGGGGAACCTGAAAACTGACGCCATCCAGTACCGGAACCCCCTCTTCATATTCAAACTCCACGTCTCTGAATTCTATCGCAGGGGCATCCTCCCTGCCGGATGTGACAGTTCCTGTCGGCTCAATCGGCGTATTCAATAGTTCAAACACCCTTTCTGCCGCCGCCAAAGCCACTTTGCTGTTAAAAGTCCGGTAAGCTATGTCATTAATGACCTCCACCATCTGGGGTAAAAGCGAAAAAAATGCCACCAGTGCACCGATTGTCAGTCTTCTCTGCAGGCAGAACCACCCTCCTGCGACAAGGCAGAGTATGGAAGAGAGCGTGGATGATAAAATCCAGAACGCACGTCCTTTATACTGATTTCCGTCATTACGGATTGCCATATCCGTCATTTTCCGCACGCTTTCACGATAATCCTCTAAAAGAGTATCCTGCAGGCAATAGCTTTTCACCACTTCCATGCCGCCTATCATGTCTGCCGATGCACTGATGATATCCGCCGAATACTGCATATATGCCTTGGAACCTGCTTTGAATCTCGTTGTAAACACAGCGCCAAAGGGCAGACACACGATTGTCGGCACTATGGAAATCAGAAACAGCTGCGGATTCAGATAAAGCAAATAAATAAAATAAAAAAGAATCAAAAAAGGATTCATCATTACAAGAATCAAATCATCCTGTACAAAACCACTGACCCGGTTCACATCATCCGTCAATCTTGAAAGAATATCTCCCGAATGGCTTTTCATCATAAATTCCGTCGTTATTTTAGTGATATGAGCAGCCGCATCGTCTTTTACTTCCTGAAGCATCTTAGTTGCCATACTCCCGGACGCATACCGTGTAATCCATGCTGAGCCTGCCCCCGCTATGAGTATACCGATACACATAAAAACAATTGTGGCAATATCCAATGTTCCTGCCGAAAATCCATCAATCACACGTTTTAAAAGTTCAGAACCGGCAACCCCGCAGCCGGAGCATAATGCACCGGCTGACAGGGCAAGCAGTATAAGCTTTTTATGTTTACCGACATACTTTAAAACCTGTGTAAGAATTACTCTGTCTGTGTTTTTGTTCATAACCATGCCTTTCTTTCAACCTATGAATTTGCACCGCGTCCCTCTGTTGTATATGCTTTCCTGAATTGCAGCGGTGATATGCCGGTAATCCGTTTAAAGCAGTCACTGAAATAAGTATTGCTGGAAAAACCGGCCGCTCCGGCAATCTCCGTCATGCTCATCTTCGAATCCACCAGAAGCTTTTGCGCATACAATATTTTTTCGTTTAAAACAAAGGCGGAATACGGTGTATGCAGACAGCCAATAAATGTTTTGGATAAATATGAGGAAGAAACATCAATATGCCCCGCAGTTTCCGACAGCGACGGGCTTTTAGCAAGATGCGTTTTGATATACTCAATTGCCTGAATCAGTTTATCCTGTTTCTTTTTTCTACGTAAAACAATGCCTTTTTCCACTCTTTCTACCATGATATCCGCCCTTTACTCCAGACTTTTTCCCCTTTGTGTTTATCATCTGTCTCTATCTGTCCGATACGCCAACACTCCGAAAACTGACCGATAACTTCTATCGCCTCTTTCCAGTATTTTTCCGGCACAACTACTGTCATACCGATTCCCATATGAAAATGATACGGAAACATATTTTCCCCAATCATATCCTGTTCAAAAAGAAATCAGTATAAAGGCATAACTGGAAGCGCAGACAAATCAATACATGCGCCCAGCCCATCCGGCATCCTCCGCCAATACTTCCAATTCAGCAACGTACAACTGCTCCGATAAGCCCCCTTTAAATACCCTTTCTCCTGTAATGCTATGATTTCCCTTGCATATGCCGAATTTGCTTTCATAATCTCATCAAGGAATAATCTGTTCTTGTCAATTTGAGCATGATAAAGTTCAGTTTTTTTATCCAACATTACTTTTATGAATGGATAGCTGGTTCCGTCGATGCCCTCTGTCTTAATGCCAATCAGGATATCTCCCTCCTGCAGCCGGCTCCCTGTCAGCACTTTTTCCTTATCCTGCACTCCTACTACCGTAGCGTTTACCGCATACTCTCCGGGATTAAAATTTACCGGCTGTGCGGCAATCTCCATCCCTGCAAAAGCTGCCCCGTTTTTATCACAGATTTCCCGAAATGCCTGTGCCATAAGATATAACTGTTTCCGGCTGTCATTTCCGCATGTTACCATTGCCCTTAACATCACCGGTTTCATACCATGCTGCAATGTATGATTCATGGCGTTTGCCGCCACATCCATACAGATTTCCTGATTGTATCCGTACTTTCTGGCTAATTCCTCTTTTGAACCCGGAACACAAGTAATACAGGAATATACTGGTTCCTTCATCTGTGAGGTGTCTATCTGAAACAGGCAGGCATCTGCATAATATGCGGATAAGATACTCTCATCCTCCGTATTCAGTTTCATGATGTCCCTTTTCAAGTCAT
>CAMWMM010000328.1 GCA_947175285.1 uncultured Lachnospiraceae bacterium | reverse complement strand
AGCGGATGGGGATTGTAGTCGGCACTTCCCATTGCGATATGTTAATGCGCTCCAATAACCGGGAGTGGCATCCATGGATAACACGGAAAGGATATACGGACGCTGTTTACGACTATTCCATAGAGGGCAGGAACCGGGAGATTTTACAAGAATACTGGCAGGAGAGCGTAGAGCAGAATAAAGATTTTGAAGTCTGCTACACGCTTGGTATGCGCGGCATTCATGATTCCGGTTTTGAGACTGATGCGCTGAAAAAAATGAAAAATCAGTCGGCAGAAGAACTGCGCCGTGCCAAGATACGGTTATTGGAACGTATTATCCATGACCAACGTGAAATTTTGGATAAAACGCTTTCCGATAAACCGATGATGACCTTTATCCCTTATAAGGAAGTGTTGGAGTTATATGATAACGGTCTGCAGGTTCCGGAAGATATGACGTTAGTCTGGGCTAACGATAACTATGGTTATATCCGTCGTTTTCCGTCCGAAAAAGAGCAGAAACGAGCGGGCGGAAACGGAATTTATTATCATAATTCTTATTGGGCGTCGCCTGGTATGTCCTATGTTTTCCTTTGTTCCATTCCGCTTGCGCATACGAGGAATGAGCTGCAAAAAGCGTGGAACGAGGGCATTCGTAAACTTTGGGTTTTAAACAGCGGTTCTATGAAGCCGTTGGAGCATGAAATTACGTTTTTCCTTCGTCTTGCATGGGAAATCGGAAAAGAAGATGCAATAACGCAGGACGTGGAGAAGTTTACGGCGGACTGGGCGGATAAGACATTTTCCGGTGAAATCGGATGGGAAGTATCAGAACTGTTACATGATTTTGCCCAACTTACAAATGTGCGAAAAGTGGAGCTTATGGAGAACGGCGTTTTTTCACAGACCGCTTACGGAGATGAAGCGGCTGTCCGCATCCACAAGTACGAAGCGTTATTTGAAAAGGGAAACCGATTGTACGATTCTTTGCCGGAGGAGGAAAAAGACGCATTTTATCAACTGGTATTAATGCGTGTTCATGCTGCTTACTTTACGAATCTGGCTTATTATTATGCAGACAGAAGCACATTAATGTATGAGCGGGGCAACATGCAGGCTGCCGCACTTTATACTGAAAAATCCCGAACCTTTGAAGATGCCAGACGCAAAATGATTCTCTATTATAATACGGTTATGTCGGATGGAAAATGGAACGGCATTTTGAATCCGGAGGGGTATCCGCCACCGCGTACGGCAATGATGCCGATTTGTACACCGCCGCTTGCAATAGCGGGAGAGCCAAAGATGCGGGTGGATATCCGGAACGAAGACACAGAACTGGAATTTACTGATACGTCTGAAAAATGGATTGAGATTGGCAATACCGGTACGGGTGCAGTGTCGGTAAAAGTACTTTTTCCTGACTGGCTGGCAATGACCGCGGCGGATGTCGGGGATAGGATGGAAAAAGTCAGCATATCAGGAAATGTTCTGTCTGCGGAAGTGGAAACGGAACTTCGTATTTGTATGCGTGTGAAATGTGAATTACCACCTGAACAAAGCAGGACACAGGATAAGATTGTCGTACAAAGTCTTGGGGAAGGCATAGAAAAACATATTCCTGTTCTTTTAAGATTGAGGCAAGATGATTTGCCCGATACCGTAATGGAAGAGGACGGTATCATTGTATTGGAGGCAGACAGTGCAGCAGGACTGGCTGAAAGTTTTCATGTTATCCGCCGACTTGGAAGAGGACAGGGAAATTTGGTTGAAGTGTGCAAGAGAGCAGGAAATAGGGAAGGGGCATGTAAATCAGTGGAATCTGGAATTGATTTTACTAAACAGATGCCGTTGGTATACTCGTTCTTCTGCGAACAGCCGGGAGACTTTTTACTGGAGATTCACCGTTTTCCGTCACTTAATGCAACTGGGCGGATTCGGATAGGAGCCGCGCTTGATGAAGGAGAAATACAGATTATAGAATCCTTTTCTAATGATGAATGGAAGGGAAGCTGGAAAGAAAATGTGTTTAACAATGTAGAGCGCCTTTATTTGACATTGCCCTCCGTGAAAGCGGGGACGCATCGACTCGCATTGTATGCGGTGGATAACTATTTTGCCTTTTCAAGAATTGTGATTTATACAAAACCCCGGAAAGAGAATCAATTAGCGGGTATACGAGGAATACAGCATCTGCCGGAGCAGTGGGATGTACAGAAATGGTGTGACGCATTTTACGGTAATATGGAAATAGGACCCAGAACAGTGGAATATGCGCCCGTGCATATGCCGCCAAATGCTGATACGTTGGGCAGACTTGCCGAATGTGTGCAGGTAAAAGCGTATGCGGAAAAGATAACGCCGGACTGGTATTTTGAAAAGGGCAGCCATATTTTTGAAGAAAAAAACGGCGCGGTCAGAATTGACGCCGCCACGGCATTAGCGGATAGTTCGTTTGCGAAAAAGTCCGGTGCATTATGGCGGCACTGTGCAGGAGAGTCATTCGGACGAAGCGGTCTATGCCTGTATGTCAGCGGTGCAAAACGCATATGGGAGAGAACAGAGGATGCGCCTTCATTACACTACCGTTTTAGCTGCACGGGAGGCAGTTACAGAGTATGGATGCTTGTTCGGTTTAGTGATGAAAGAGAATCGCATTACCGCATTGGCATTGACGGAGCGGTATTATCCGAAGCAGATTCTTATTGTCATGGGAAACTGTTTCGATATGAGTCGGAGCAGATATATCAGTGGGTTCCGGCGGCTCTTATTTCCTTAAAAGAGGGAGAACATACTTTGGATATTTACAGTATGGCATCGGGTATGCGCTTTGACAGATTTTATCTGACAAAAGGCTCTGAATTACCGCCTGCCGATACAAAGTGGAAGGCTGAATAGACAACTGGAGAACAGTGTGATAAATTAATTATGTTACAGGTTGAGAGAAGAAAGTAGGTATTAAGATGAAACAATATAAGAGGAACAAGAATAAAAGAAGCAAGCATAATTTTTTTAGAAACAAAATAAGCGGGATTGCCGTCTGTATGTTCATATGCCTGACAGTATGTGCCTGCGGGAAAAATGCCGCGTCCGGAGAGAATGCTGCTTTCACAGAAGATTCTATAGATGCTGATATGCAAGGAACAGATGCGAATGCAGCCGCAAACGCAGATAAAGAAACTTCGGATAATGGTAATTCGAATAAGGAAAGTGCAAATGCAGACAGCGTTGCTGAAGATATCGCAGAGAACTTAAATACAGACGGGCAGACAGCAATAGAGGAAAATCAAACTCCTGCAAGAAGAATTGAGGTAGTACCTGCCAATAAGGCAAATATTTTTAAGAGAGATGATGAGGGAGGAAGAGAGATTACCGCTGAAGAGATGCAGTATTTTAGCGAATTTGTGCAAACAGGTAATAACTATGGATTTTTAATGTCTGCCTATGATACGCCGGCGGATGTGAATCTGGGTGAAATATGTTTTAACGGGCTTGGGGCAGAATCTCAGCATGGTATTTCCGAAGAAGAAAGAGAGGCATATAAAAAGACTGTTGAGTGGGGAGAGATACATACTGATTTTTTCAGGATAACGACAACGGAACTTAATGAGTTCCTGTTAGAGACGACAGGGTTATCTTATGAGCAGATGAATCATCCATTAGGCTGGACATATCTTCCGGAATATGATGCTTACTATAGCGATCACGGCGATACCAATATCCGTATGTTTGTCTGTAAAGGCGGTTATACGGTGGATGAGAAATTTTTCGTGTTGAGAATGAGGCGTGGTGTCATCGGTCTTTCGGAGGATGAGTATCTTGATGGTTATCATCGGATGGATTATGAACTGGTTCTTGAAAAATGCGGTGATACCTATCAATTCCGCTCAAATCGGCTGCTCTTAGAGGATAGATTGATTGAGGAGCAGAGTTTTACTGTCAATTTAAGTCCCATCGGAGAGGTAACTTTTGTTTCTTATGAGCCGGATGTGGAAAGAGATCCGCTTGCGGATGTTTCTTTTTCCATTATACAAGATGGCTATGAGATTAGACAACTTGACGGTGTCTTTGAAGATGACAATATCAGAGCTAACGAAGAATTTCAGAAAATAGAAGCGATAGCCTTTGCCGATTATGATGAGGACGGCATTACGGACATTATTATGATACTGGATTATGACTTTGCTTCGGGACCGAATGTGGCAGAGACACATTCGGAGATCCGAATTTACAAAGGGGAATATAGGGAATATTCAGTCGGAGATTATTTCTATACCCAAAGATATCAGCCGGAATTATCCGAATCCATAACCGCGGAATTTTCGGAACCGACGATTCGGGGTGTGTTGGATTATATTGCCAAAATCTCGTAAACGGCTGTGCCAAAGGCGGGCAGGATCAAAGTCCCTGAAGCCTCTTTGTCATCATATAACGCGCGCATCGGTTTTTTGAGTGTAAAAGATATTTCATGCGCGTGAAAGTTTAATACGAATAAAAATGTGCGCTCGTCTTTTTTACGGAGCGTCAGTTCCACGTCCTGTCCGTCAGCTTCTATCAGTTCCGTAAAAGGAGATACCGCTCCTGCGTACTGTAAAAGAGCAGGTACGGTGTTTCTGGAAAAAGCGCTGCCTAAATGAAGGACTCTGCCGTTGCCAGTCTTATGTTCCGTGAGCGCAGCTTCATCGGTATAGTAGCTGTTTGCATAACGTGCCAGCACTTCCGTACCGGGAAGAGGCGTTAAGATATCGTTGAAAACGGGCGTTTCCAGTTTTTCACCGTTCCAGAGCGCATAAGTAGCATCTTCTGCGGGACTCACATAAGTGAAGTCCGTTACATCTGTTCCGGTGAGTTTTTGTAACAGCCCCGGCTGCGGGAGCATTTCGCAGATGCCGTTTGCGTTCTTTAGTCCGCTGCGGCAGCCGACAATCAGTGTGCCTCCTTGGTTTACATAAGATGTAAGCAGGGAAACTTTTTCCTCGTCCATGATAATCGGATGCGGATAGAGCAGTACGGGATATTTGCATAAATCGGATAGTTCACTGTCTTTTTGCAGATAGATAACATCATAGGGAAGATTGGAAAGTTCCGCTCCGGCAAAAATTTCATCTTCACTATAAGAGGCAATCCGCCTATGCCATATGTCCACATCGCAGTCCCATACGTTGTCATAGTCTTTCAGCAGGGCAAAAGACGCCGTATAATCTGCATTGCAGACCGGAGAAAGGGTTTGCATTTTCTGATAAAAATCTTTTACCTCTTTTAACTTCCTGTTATCCCTGTTATCGTAGTCAAGAATACCGTGCCAGTAGATTTCCGTTCCGAACGTGCAGGTACGCCAGCGGAAAAAAGAAATGAAATCCGCACCGTGCGCAATACTCTGCATCGCCCAGAGCGTCAGTTGTCCGGGTCTTGGCGCAGGCTGTTCCATTCTGCTGGTCCAGCCGCCGGCTCCGCTCTGCTGTTCCATAATGCCGTAATGTGGGCAGATGGAGCGGACTTCATTTTGATTTTTTGAATTCCAGCGGTCGTTTAATATGTCCTTTTTTGGTTCCGTATCCAGTCCGAAAGAAAAATTCGGATAGGAGTCATAGGTATAAATATCGAGACATTCCTTTGCCATACGGTGGTTGTCAAGATGGGAAAACATACCGTTTGTCGTAATAAAGTCTCCCGGCTTGCAAAACTGCCTGATAATATCCGCCTGTATCTTGCAAAAACGGAATGTACTTTCTGCGATAAAGCGGTAATAATCCAAATGCATATGCGGATTGATGCCCTGACTCGGTGTTAAACGGGGAATATGAACTTCGTCCCAATCCGTACAGGTCTGGTTCCAGAAAACATTGCCCCATGCTTTATTTAAAGATGCAAGGTCATGATATCGGTCTTTTAAAAAGCTGCGGAAGGCCGCATCGTCAGCATCGGAATAAAATTCAGAGACTTCACAGTTTAATTCATTGTCAATCTGCCATCCGATTATTGCTGGATGCGGAGCATAGTGCCTTGCGCTCTGTGTGACAATCTTTTTGCAGTAATCCAGATAAACAGGAGAATTATAATTATAGTGCCGTCTGCCGCCGTGCCGATACAGCGCGCCGTCTACGCG
>CAMWMM010000327.1 GCA_947175285.1 uncultured Lachnospiraceae bacterium | reverse complement strand
TTTATATGCAATGAAATGCTTAATCTACTATCATATAAGAATAAGTCAGTCCGTTAATTCCGGCTGCTATATTTATGTGATTGTTGAATTACTCTAAAAAGGTACATTTTCAGTATGATTTTTATAAAAAATCCAGTAAAATCAAGAGTTCCCTTATGATCCCTATAAAAAACGTCTATTTCACAAAGTTTTACATACATATGGGGCGAAAAAAGGCTTATTTGCGGTGTATGCAGTCCGGACACATTAAATTATAGGGAGCTGCTCCATTTGAGCCTATAAAAAGCTGGAAGCAGAACTGGGATGCCATTTCTCCAATCTTCAAGTTCTCTACAACTGTAAGGAAGGTCATTTATACCACGAACGCGATAGAGAGCCTGAATGCAACATACCGTAAACTGAACCGCCAGCGAAGTGTATTTCCAAGTGACACTGCCCTGTTAAAAGCGCTCTATTTATCCACCTTTGAAGCAACGAAAAAATGGACTATGCCGATAAGGAACTGGGGGCAGGTCTATGGTGAACTGAGCATCATGTATGAGGAGCGGTTACCAGATTAGAGCATATGCAGACCACCAAACAGGCGAAAACTTTCGCCTGCGCTTGACATGCGCCAGCATGTGCTGTTATAAATAAAGAAAGGGCTGGAAGCTCATCTAAGAGCCTTCAGCCCAACCATTATTATAGAGAATCTGTATTTACAGACTTTGTTTCACACACTCATTAAATCAATTTGATTTTAATAAATCAATATTAAAATCTTCCGGATATACCGCCAACGAGGTATTAAGTGCTCTTAAAATAATACCCTCACCAAACTCGCATTCATCTAATATGACGCTTTCGCCTGTATACCGAAACGTAATATTATTATAATGTGTTGTCGTAGCATTTGCACCTCTTTCTTCTTTTTGATAATTAATTTGAAAAATATTATTGCTTCTATAGTATATCTCATTAATTGTCGCATCAAAATTTTCAATGTATTCTACTAATTCATTAGTACCATCAATTTGCAATAATTCATCTACTGTAATTTCAATTGCACCATATTCCCTAAAGCTTTCCCCATTCCAGTAATAATAATATTTATTCCAAGTATGCCCGGTCCATTGTTCGTCACGCGGTAATACTTCCCAATTATCAAATATTTCTTTCATAGCATCATACGCTTCACCTGTCACAACTACTTCTTTATATTCATTACTAATTGTTAATCCATGAGCCTTTTCAGTTAAACTTGGTTGAAATGGTTTACCATTTTGAACTCCCCATAAATATGTAATTGTTCCTGTAGAATAATATTCATTAAAGGCAATAAATATATTATCATCAAATAAATAAACATCTGGATATTTCCAATAGTACTTGGATTCTTCTATGCTATATGCCCCTTGTTGATTGGCGAACCAAATTTCACCCCTTATTATATCACTATCCGTTTCTTCACCAACAATAGCAAACATTTCACATATTCCATCTGAATCAAAATCATTATAATGACTATATACAATTTCATTTTGAGATTTTTCTTCTATAATATTTTTATAACTTGATTCTGACATAATTAATTGACTATCATTTTCTATTATGCTGGCATCTCTTCTAGCAACCATACTAATCTTTTTATAATACTCATATACACTTAATACTAATATTGTAAGTAAAAAAAATAACAGAGTGAAAATAATTACTTTTTTTTTATATTTTATTCCTGTTTTTATATTTTCATATAAATTATCTTCCTTCAAATGATTTAATAATCTTTGAAATTCTATATCAGATTCTTTCGTATAATCTATTCCCAATTTGCCCCCAGCCCAAATTGGCAAAGAAGTCTTCCATGTTCCAGTAAATAAAATGGGAATAAACTTCCTTTCATTTCTTTTTTCATATAAATCAGCAGTAATAATATTCTTCTCATATTTAACTCCACCCAATCCCTTATCTGACTTTTCTTTATACGTCGGTGTACATATAAAAAGCACATAGTTACTTTCATCAATTAATTCCATGAAATCAGTAAATCGTTCACCCAATTTCATATGCCTGTCATAATGAACATGGACATTATTTTCCTCTAATCGCGTGACGAATTGAGATACTTTACTGTTATGAGATTCATCTTCCCAAGAATATGAAATAAAAACTGTTACTTTAGAATTCATGATAAACTCCTATGCAGCATCATATTTACATGTAGATTTTATATAATCATACCAAAAACCATAACCTCACTTCCGTATTTGAGCAAAAACAGTACAAAAAACGGCAAAATTCGCAAAAAAATAAGGCATACCGGATTTTCACAGGTCGAATGTAAGACGAGGTTCCCGTTTTGTAAACGACTTTCACATTTTGAAAGCGACCTTCAAATTTTGTATCCGAAATTCCACTTTTGTAATGACTTCCCCTTTTCGCTCCCGATTTTATGATATAATGGCTTCATGACAGAATAAAAATGCGTACAAAAACCGGACGTCACTTTTGTCTTACAAATTTTGTACCACAAAATTCACGCCCCATACGGTCCTTATTTTCAGCCGGCGGTCTGCGCTTTTTTATCTGGTTACTTTCTTAGAAGTCCTGGCGTGAGGTTGATGTCTTCGGCTCCAACCTTTTGACATCCCAGCTTCTGCGCCAGTTCTTCTCCGTAATAAAAGCATAATGCTTCATACGGACTTTTTCCGTTCAGTTTCTTTCTTCTGTATGAATTGATATGATTCATCATCAAGTCTATATCTGCCTGCTCAAGTTCATCAAAGCTTTTTCCCTTCGCTATAATCCTCCGGATGAATTCATGTCCTACTTCGATCTCCGCTTTCTGGTACGGTGCGCTTGGATTACAGTAATAGATCCTTGTCCGCTGGAATCCTTTCCCATTCGGGCCGTTCTCTACGCACTTCGGGTTGGAAAATTCACTTCCATTATCTGTCAGGATTACCGGGAACAGCTTCCTGAAATCTTGTCCTCCTAACCGCTGGTATAATTCATCATAAATATCTATCACTGACTTTGATGTGTTTGCTCCCGCAAAAATCCCAGCATCAGTGATACATTTACAAAATAGATAGTCAGAAGTACTTTACCTCCTATACTCCCGATTACTGAATCCATCTGTACCACCGCTGTGTCCGGATGCTTCACTAAATACCCACGAGTAAAATAACTCTCTTTTGGGTTTTTGATAACTATACTCTATAAGTGTTTCCGTATTATCAATAATTTTTATCGCCTCATCCAATACCTGCTGTGATGTTTTGTTTGTTACATCTATTTCTACTTAATTTATCAACAGAGGTCTTTTATTTACTTTATCAGAACATTTTCTTTGCAATTCATAATCAATAAGACCTTTTTTTCTGCACTCCATTTGGTTATGAAGTTGTGTCAAATCCTTACAAATAAGTTTAATAGTAATATAGTTATACCCTTTAAACACTTCTGGTATATCGGCAATTCTTAAATCGTCGAAATCACTACCAATAATATTCTTTACTCCCATCTCATGAAATTTCATCATCTGTGCCACACAACATTCCCAACACACTTGTTCTTCAAATACACCTTCGTCTACATTTTTAGGGATTCCAAACTCAGGAACCATATTTTGTTCAACAAAAGTACCATTGTAGCGTGCAAATAATCCCTTTCCCAAGGTAGTCTTGCCAATACCACTTGTTCCAATAATTAAAATAAATCCCTCACTTCAATTCCTCCATATTTTTCTTTTGGGAAAAACGCTTCGTTGCTACATCCTCCATTTAATATCTCACTCTCCACATCACTTATTTATCATGCCTAAGTTAATAATATCAATATATTCATTCATACTCTTAAATTTCTGATAGCATAAATGATTCATATCCAGTTCGATTTCAATCTCATTTTTATTAAGCATGTTGACGACCGCTTCTAACCTTCTTGCAGCCTGCAAATCAAATCCATCGACATTATAATATGCCAATGTAATATGCGGTGTAAAAGGATAACTTAATTTCTTCACGCTGTCAAAAATGAGATATAAATCCATTAACCGGCGGTATTCATCCTCATTGGCAGGATACAATCCTAAAACTAAGCTGGTATCAACCATATTGAAAATGTATTTACTTTTCATTTTTATTTTTACATTTTCCTGTTTTTGAATCTCACTCATTTTTTCAATTACCTTGAGTTCATTCTCAAACAACTCCTCTGCCACATCCCGCAAAACAGGAGCATTACTGAGATCATGCAAAGTTACATGAAACGTATGCGGAACTAATCTTTCACAAAAGCATTCCGGAGCAGTATGATATAACAATTCCACATATTCCGTTAATTTCGCTTTAACAATATCATCTAATGCAAAAACAATAGTGTCCCCATAAAAATTTCTAAACACATTATCTTTACCAACTTTTTGTGAAATTGATGGATTCCCTTTAAAAAATTTGTTTCCGTAATTTATTTCCTTTTTCTCAAATGAATTAATTCTGCCTAAAAAGTCCTGATATGTTTCCATAAAAACAAATCCTCCACAAACCTGAACTTGTCGATTCGCATTTTTATTATAAAACAAATTCGAAATAAAGCTCCGCATGTTCATTATCATTATACTTTTCAGTCTCCTGAAAGCCGCTACTCCGATATAGGTGTTGAGCTACAGAAAACTGCTTTCTGGTATCTAAGCATATTCTACTAAACTGCTGCTCTCTTGCATAATCTATGGCATACTCTAAAAGTAATCTTCCGTAGCCTTTACCCTGATATTCAGGCAATATAAACATACGCTTAAGTTCAACCACTTTATTGTCAATATCAATTATGCGTACTGCAATTGTTCCTATGAGAAACTCATTATCAAATAGACACCAAAAGCAACCATTTCGCATATAGTACTGTTCTACATCTGCAATATCTGCATGTCTATCCATTGGTGAATATAGTATGCCGACAGCTGAAAAACATTTTTCAAAAAAATCTTCCACGGACTTCTGCATAATAGATTTAAAAGCAATAATCTCCATTGATATCCTCCGCAAATCCAAAGTTATCTCTATCATTCTTTACGCTTTAAAAATCACCTGTCTCTCTTCCATATAGCTACCTCCAATAAAAAGCTTATCGAGCATGATGCCCTCGCTTTATCAATCTTCCTCAACAGGTCTCGGAGTTGCTGCCGCATTTTTACCCCAACTATATTTCTGACCCTCAAAATTGACTGCATATACCGTCCAATCTTCAAAAAACACTTCTTTTATCTTTTTTAATGCCAGATATGGTTCGGATACAACATCAGTAGAAACACTTGGCATTCCATTTCCTCGTCTGCTGTTTCCGATTTCTCCAAACGAATTGTCGCCCCACATCCACAAATCCCCTTTTTTAGAAATCGCAGCCGCCGTGCTATAATCGGCAGCAATAAAAGCAATATCATCCAATACATGCACAGGTTCACTGGAATAAACAATTCCTTCTTTTGCATACCACTCGTTTCGTACCGGTCGTGCCGTACCATTTCCAAGTTCTCCGTTCAGATTAGCCCCCATCGTGTAAAGAGTTCCGTCTTCCTGCAGCACCATGATATAACCGCCTCCAGCCGATGCATATTTCACATGATCCATTATAAAAACCGGCTCAGTGACACAACATCGATTATATGCATCATATGCAATATATTTCCGCCCGTCTTGTTCCTCTATAGATTGTCCTAACTGTCCGCTTCCGTTATTGCCGACTCCGTATAATTCGTTTTTATCATTCAGATAAATCAGTGTTTCGCCACATGCATCCATGTGAATGACATTCTCTGCAATCAAAACATGCTGCATATATGTATCCTGCGAAGTAATCTCACCGGTTCCTAATTGCCCGCTGGTATTTGCACCGCTGCCATAAAGTTTTCCGTCTTTGATTTCATATGTATTGATTTCATCCTGAAATTTTGTCTGATATTCATTCATAATAACAGGCTTTTCTTTTTCATTTGTTTCTACTGTCAAGCTTTCGCCTATCCCGGTCTCACTCACACTGGTTACGCTTTCCTCGTACACTGAAAACTCGTACCGTATCTGCTGTTCCTGATCCTGATAGCCCCAGAGC
>CAMWMM010000326.1 GCA_947175285.1 uncultured Lachnospiraceae bacterium | reverse complement strand
CGTAAATATCAACTTCACAGGATACCGGAATGCCTCTTCCTGTCAGACGGCTGTTGACATAGCAGGGAACGAATCCAAACTGTGTCTGGAATGCCGGCCAGCATTTTCCTGCAATAGCAACATATTCTCTGTAACCTTTATGGTCTTCAATCCAGTCAAGCAGTGTCAATTCATACTGCGCCAGTTTCGGCAGAATTTCCGGTTTGTTGTTGCCGGCGCCAAGTTCTGCTTCCATATCTTTTACAATATCCGGAATACGTGCATCACCCTCATGCTTATTGAATGCTTCAAACAAATCCAGTTCGGAATTTTCTTCTATTTCAACGCCTAAGTTGTAAAGCTGCTTAATCGGTGCGTTACAAGCTAAGAAGTTCAGCGGACGAGGTCCGAAAGAAATAATCTTTAAGCTGGAAAGTCCAACGATAGCACGTGCAATCGGAATAAACTCATGAATCATCTGTGCGCAGTCATCCGCATCACCTACCGGATATTCCGGAATATAAGCTTTTACATTACGAAGTTTCAGGTTGTAGCTTGCATTCAGCATACCGCAATAAGCATCGCCGCGTCCCTGGATTAAGTCATTCTGAGATTCCTCTGCTGCCGCTACGAACATCTTCGGTCCTTCGAAATGTTTTGCAAGCAGTGTTTCTGAAATCTCCGGTCCGAAGTTTCCAAGATATACGCAAAGCGCATTACAGCCATGCTCTTTGATATCTTTTAACGCATTGACCATATCAATTTCACTTTCAATGATACAAACAGGACATTCATAAATATCCGCTGCATCATATGCCTTGTTATAGGCTTCCACTAAAGCCTTTCTTCTGTTGACTGCCAAAGATGCCGGGAAGCAGTCACGGCTTACTGCTACAATGCCGATTTTTACTTTTGGTATGTTGTTCATATATTATCCTCCTTTAACCGGTTCTACCGGTATTAATTTTCTACTCTCTAATGTCCAGATTTTTTCCTGTCAGACCAATATGCGCTCCGGCATCCAGACCGCCTTCCGGATGACCTATCAGCCACTTATTCTGAGCCGTTATCAGAGCATCCTCCCATCCCTCATGCTTTTCTTCCAAAGGATAATTGGTTCCCGCCGGTAAAACGATACCCACTTTAAAACCATTCTCATCCGCGCTGCACGGTGCATAGTGAAGTGTTGTCGCATAAAGTTCCACCGCCGTGCCTGCCGGTACTAAAAAAGCTTCCATTTTAGCGGTATCATAGGTAAAGTCATCTGTAATATCCTGCTGCATGCCGACAATCAGCACGGCATCCGTCGCCGCTACATTAATTTCGGAGCTTCTATGATATTCAATGGCATTTAACTTATAGTTATGCCCATTACAGTATCCGATTTCTATAGGAAGTTCTCCGTAAGTCCTCTTCTGCAATTCTTTTGCGGCTGTTGTTGCCTCTAACGCTGCAATAGACGGTTCATATGCCACGCCGTCCGGCAGCGGAGTCTCTCTCTTAATAGCTTCCACTAAATCGGAGAAGTCAATGCCCTGCACTACTCTGCCGTATTTTCTGAAAGCCGCATCTGTAATCTTTTTAATTTCCATACGATTCTCTATTCCTTTCTTCATTTTATTCTGCATCCGGGCAGTCTCAAGACTTTACAGCAGTTTATCAAAAAGCGCCTTGCATGCCGGATAAATTTCCTTAAACTGCTGATAGCGCGCCTCATACTTTTCGACCAGCGCCGCTTCGGGTTCTACCGTATCAACCACCTTTACAATCTTTGCGGCGGCTTCTTCCACATCTGCGTACTCGCCGCAGGCAACTGCCGCTAACATTGCGCCTCCCATAGCAGGACCTTCTTCGCTTTCTATAACGTCAACTTTTAAATTCAGGACATTTGCTATTATCTTCTTCCAAAGTGGGCTCTTTGCGCCGCCGCCGCAGATTTTCGTTCTGTCTATCTGAATACCCAGAGACTTTGCCACCTCGAAAGAATCACGCAGGGCAAAGGCAACGCCTTCAAGAACCGCCTGTGTCATATCAGCCCTTGTCGTATCCATTGTCATGCCGATAAACGTGCCTCTTGCATTCGGATTGTTATGCGGGGAACGCTCTCCCATTAAATAAGGCAGGAAATAAACATGGTTCTCACCCAGCTTTGTAATTTCTTTCTGCTGTGCAGCGTAGTCATCCGTGCCGATAATGTCATCCATCCACCACTTATTGCAGGAAGCCGCGCTTAACATACAGCCCATCAGATGATAATGTCCGTCCGCATGTGCAAAAGCATGTAACGCATTGTACTTATCAACACCGAATTTATTAGAAGAAATGAAAATTGTTCCGCTTGTTCCGAGAGAGATATTGCACATACCGTCTCCGACCGTTCCCGTTCCTACTGCTGCCGCCGCATTATCACCCGCGCCTGCCGCAACTTTGACATTTTCGGGAATTCCCAGTTCTTTTGCAATGTCAGGAAGTACTGTCCCAACCGTTTCATAGCTTTCATAAATCTTCGCAAGCTGTTCTTCTCTAATACCGCAGATATCGCACATTTCCTTAGACCAGCAGCGGTTTTTCACGTCAAAAACGAGCATTCCGGAGGCATCGGATACATCGGTACAATGAACTCCTGTTAATTTATAGGCGATATAGTCCTTAGGCAGCATAATTTTTTGTATTCTGGCAAAATTCTCGGGCTCTTCATTTTTTACCCAGAGAATTTTAGGCGCCGTAAATCCGGTAAAGGAGATATTCGCCGTATATTCGGAAAGTTTTTTCTTTCCAATCACATTGTTTAAATAATCGCATTCTTTCGCTGTTCTGCCGTCATTCCATAAAATCGCAGGACGAATGACCTCATCTTTCTCATCCAGTATCACCAGTCCGTGCATCTGCCCGCCGAAACTGATGCCTGCCACCTGACTTTTATCAAAATCCTTCAACAGCTCTTTTATCCCAATCATGGTCTGCTCATACCAATCTTCCGGCTTTTGCTCCGACCAGCCCGGGTGCGGAAAATACAGAGGATATTCTTTGGAAACAATATTTTGTATTTTCCCATTGCTATCCATTAAAAGTAATTTTACTGCCGAAGTTCCTAAATCCACACCTATGTACAGCATGCTATACCTCCTTCTATGCTATAAAATAATATGTTATAAAACAATTTCTCATCGTTCACAAATATTCTAAATATCATATCCGCGAGAAATAAAACCTTATATTAATATTAACCATTGCCGCCAAAACTGTCAACCGCAATTTGTCTATTTTCACAGCCATATCTGAGCCTTTGATTCCGCTGTTTTAGCAGTTTTTACAATTCCCCCTGCAGGCTAAATCTCTGATTTTTTAAATCTATACAAAACATGGCACTTTTGATATAATAAACTCAAGCCCAAGGGCTTGAGTTACAAGAATTGCAGAGCAATTCTTGATGAAACTTGATGAAATAATAACTTTTAATTACATAGAAAGAAAGGAATCTTATGAGTAAAAAGAAAGTCGTCGTATCTCTCGGACATGAAGCATTGGGCTACACCACATTAGAGCAGTGGGATGCCGTAAAAGTCACGGCAAAAGCGCTTGCAGACCTCGTGGAATCCGATTATCAACTGACCATTACACACAGCAACGGCAGACAGGTCAGCATGATTCACAAAGCTATGACCGAACTGCGCCGTATTTATATTGATTACACACCCGCTCCTATGTGTGTCTGCTCCGCCATGAGTCAGGGATATGTCGGATATGATATTCAGAATGCCCTGCGTACTGAGCTTCTCAGCCGCGGCATTTCCATACCCGTCAGCACCATTCTGACACAAGTGACCGTAGACCCCTATGATGAAGCATTTTATGAGCCGACGAAAGTCATCGGCAGATATATGTCTAAAGAGGATGCGGAGACAGAAATTAAAAAAGGCAACTATGTTCTCGAGGAACCCGGCAAAGGATTCCGACGTGTCGTTGCCGCTCCCAAACCAATCGACATTGTTGAAATTGACGCTATCCGCACTCTGGCAGATGCCGGTCAGGTCGTTATTGCCTGCGGCGGCGGCGGTATTCCCGTCATTGAGCAGAATCATGTTTTAAAAGGCGCTTCCGCTGTCATCGAAAAAGATGCTATTGCAGGAAAACTCGCCGGAGACTTAAAAGTGGATGAACTGATTATTTTAACGAGCGTTCCTTTTGTTTACCGGAATTTCGGCAAAGAAAACCAAACGCCGATAGAACGCATGAACATACAGGAAGCCAAGACGCTGATTGCCGAAAATGAATTTGAAAAAGGCACTATGCTTCCTAAAATCGAAGCCGCAATTACCTATCTGGAAGCCAATCCGGAAGGAACCGTCCTGATTACTTCTATAAAATCTACTGCCGATGCTGTCAAAGGGAAGAGCGGAACTGTCATTACGGCGTGAAAAAAGAAGAATGCCATACTTTAGGCATTCTTCTGCGCGAGACTTAGAACTTCTAAGTCAGCTATGCTGACTTTGCGAAATCAGCCCTTGCTGTAAGCTTTAGAAGTTCTTCTCACGCTATGCTCCCGATTACCATGAGCAATGCCCCTATCATAATGCAAAAATCCGAAATATTGAATACAATTCGTCTTATCATCTCATTTTTCACCGGAAAACTTACATAGTCTACAACATAATGTCTGCGCAGCCTGTCATACGTATTGCTGTATGCGCCGCCTAACAGTAAAGACAATCCTGCTTTTAACAGTCTGCTCCCTCTGAAACTAAATGTGACAAGAAAAAGCACCGTCATCGCAAGTGTTAAAATAACGGAAACCACAGCTACCAGACCTCTTTTATGCTCTCCTGCGTTCAAAAAAGCGCCTTTATTATGGTATTTTCTGAGAATCAGCATACCGCCGCCTATCTCCTGTTCCGCTCCCTCTGTTCCTTTTCTTTCCACCCGGTTTTTAATCCCTAAATCCAGAAAAAAGACTGCTGCCGCTAAAATAGCATAAATCATATCTATCCCTCCGGTAGTTTTTTGGCTTGCGTAACGCAGGCTGCTAAGCCTGCGTTTATTATACCACAAAACATAACATTCAAGCAGATTAAAGCTTCTCTTATTTCATTTTTTAGATTTCAGACATTTACCGCTCTTTTTTATTATGGTATACTTGACGCGAAAACAGAGGAAAAGGAGGAAAACATTATGCCGCTTCCCTTAAAAGCCGGATACAACTTCAATTATGCCCATGTGCATCGTCCGCCATGTTTTGAAATGGCATCAGCAGAAGCCTATACGGATTTTTATGGTCTCTCTTATCTGATAAGCGGTGAGAATCTTGTCTACTCTCCTGACGGTATTTTTATTCAGCGTGAAGGCGATATGGATTTTGCACTCAAAAACAGGTATTCCCGCTCCTCCAGCGTATCCGATAAACCGCGTGAATGCATTCTGATAAAATTTACAGACCATATGATATCTGATTTACTGGAAATTATGAATGTTGACAGTTTTGATGAACTCATCGGTAAGCAATCGGCTATTCATTTAGAAAAAAACACACAGGAAAAAGTTCTCTGTATTATGAATGAGATAGAAAAGGAATGGAACGCTTATAATAAACATTCTGAGATTATTTTAAAAGGCTTACTGCACAAACTGATTCTGATATTTTTAAACGAGCGCTCTAAAAAAGGTGCTTTAAGACTTCCGAATTCCAATATAAAGCAAAAATGCCTTACAAATGCGATAGCGTATGTAAAATCACACTTAAACGAGAGTCCTTCGCTTCCGGATACCGCTGAACATATCCATGTTTCAGCATCCTATCTGTCGAAAGTATTCATTAACCAACTACATACGCCGTACTCTGTCTTTATTTTAAATGAAAAAATATTGTATGCACAAAAACTGCTTGTAAACACAAAAATGACCATGTCGGAAATTGCCGATAAGTCAGGATTCTCCAGCAGCGCTTACTTCAGCGACTGCTTTAAGCGCCATGTAGGAATTACACCGCTGCGGTTTCGGAAGAGTATGTGAACGAAATTACGTTTATACTTTTGTCTTTTTTATCTTGCATTCCAAACATTTTCATGCTACAATATCGTTACAAATTAAAACAAATCTCGATTCTTATATATG
>CAMWMM010000325.1 GCA_947175285.1 uncultured Lachnospiraceae bacterium | reverse complement strand
AGTCTACGGAAACGTAAGGCGCCCAGCCTGTCACTTCATTTTTAAACTGCCACGAGTCGTTATTATAGTCCTGCTTTACTTTATTTCTAAATACGAGCATCTTCCGCAGAATCCGCATTTGCTCTTTTTTCCCTGCATTTTCTAAAAATTCACAGAACTTTTCATATTTTCTTGCCCCGATTTCACTTTCATCAACAACACATATGATAAAATCCGCACATTTCATAAACGCTATCTCTTTATCAGAAACAGAACTTCCTATATCAATGATGATTTTCTGATATTCGGAAAGCGCCGTAATACCGTTTACCAGATTATGGGCATCCTGCGCATTTAGCTCAAGCATACTCACCATATCACTGCATGGCGCATATGTATAAACACGGTCCGCCATACTTGCAACGGCACTCATCAGTTTAAGCGGCAGAATATTTCTCCGGCTTTTGAGTGCAAGGATAATTTCGTCCATTCCATGCTCATTGCCCTCTGTCACTTTAATATCGCTAAACAAGCCAAAATCCAGATAAAGTACTTTTTCATAAGCTGCACATTTTCTAGCGTATGCTCTGGCAGTCGTTGTCGTTCCGCTGCCGCCGCACGCAGAAGTAAAGACGTATACTTTCTGTCCGCCGCTTTCCGCACCTGTCGTCCGAATGTGTTTTACTTTTCCCCCCGCCGCATAGGCGTCCAAAATATCTTTATAGATACTGTCCCCTCTTTGGTATTTATCTATCCGGGGCAGTTCTTTACTTTGCGATTCATAAAACTGTTCTGTCATAAACGCACAGGTACAGGGAATATCTCTGCTTCTGCTCATTGCTTCTTTTTCAAATTCTTCTCCAAAGAGCACCATATCCGTCTGATAATTTTTAAAAAAATCAAAAAGTGACTCTATAGAATCACAGGTGTTTAATTCTATTTTATTGCCATATTCTTTATCAAAAAATGCGATAAGGCGTTCTGCATAAATTACATCTTTTGTACAATAAACTGCTTTAATCCACATAGTTTTTCCTCTACTCGTTTTAAAACTCTAAAAAACATTATAATGATGGAATGACAGTTTGTCAATTCTATAGAGTACATTCATATATTCTATAGAGTATGTTTCAAGATTTCCCTGCGTCATCTGTCATTTTCAAAGATGTGAAAAACATCGGTATCAACATCAATCCGCACTGAGGTTTCAACAAGGGTTTGAGTGATTTTACTAGATGTGACACCACTCTCATCCCACGCATAACAATTTCCTGTGTAGACAAAGAGCGCATCTACCTGTCCATTTTCGTCCATCTCTACGCATAATGAAAAGATCTGCTTTTCTCCTTTCTCCGCGGAGCAGTCAATTGCAAGAAGGCTCACATTTTGACCGTGTAATGTCATCTCCTCATAATAGCCTTCTCCCCACTCTGTCTGAAACCGCCATGCCTGGCTATCGGCAAACATTGCATCCGCTTCCTGCCCCCTGCTCACAATCTGCTCTCTCCCGATCAGGGAATACCATTCCTCCGCTGTTTTTCCCACAGGGCAATGTATGTATTTATCAAAATCTATCGTCTCCTCTCTTTCGCCACCGGCCCATTTTGCGCCCGCACTCCATTGACCGATAATCAAATTTCTATACGTTTTTTCATTTGTTTTCCGCTCTCCCTGATAGCTTATGTATCCATCCTTTCCCGCGGTATCCCAGTCAACCGGTTGGCGTATGCCAATATCATTATTAATTAAACTATCGCTATACGTATGCGTAATCTTATCACCCTCTTCTGTGAATAAGTTCTCAATAGTCCACCCACTTCTACGCTCAATCTCTTCATTGACCGCAAGCGAGCGCAGCGCGTCCATCACCTCCTCCGTATGATTTTCCCACAGATCATATCCTGCAATCTGAAACGTAAAAAGTTCCGGTGAAATATCGACCCATGTCTTCCGCTTCTCTATCTGCGCAAGAATACCATCAAAGTCCACATTTACTGCTACATCTTTATATTTGTCTGCAAGGGCACGGATTTCATCATACCGTCCTGCTTCCATCAGGATATCTATGTATTTGTTCAGGCATTCGCATAAACCGCTTATGGTGTCCGGATTCGTATTATCCAGTTCTAAGAGTCTGTCATAGACAGCAAGCGCATCCTCATAGGAACCATCCTGTGTTTCTTTTTTCCCAATTTCAATATAATTCTCAACAAGCTTGTCCTTTATCCGGGCATCCTCGCCTGTTACTGTGTATGCATCTTCCAGTACCTGCGCTGCCTTATCCCGGTCTTCACCATAGACTTTCTCTGCTGCTAAGTACAATTCCACCGCATAGTCCATGTTTTCAGCAAGGAAATCCTCATTCAAGCCGGAAAGCATCGCAAGCGTTCTGTCATAGAAATCCTGCGCGCCGTCCATATCTCCTGCTCCGAGATACGCTTCCAAACCGCCCACGTAAGCTTCCATACAGCGCTCATCAATCGCAATGACTTCTTCAAAGGCAAGCGCTGCCTGCTCATAATTCTCTTCTTCCAGATATTTATTACCTAAATCCAACTGTCTCTGCACACGGTTCGCTGGGGTGTTGTAGATGCTGATACCCACTATGAGAGCAGTGAGCGCTACTGCTGCTACAACGATAAAGGGTAGTGTTTTTTTCTTTTTAGTTTCCAGCTTTGTTATGTCTGTCGTTTCTTCGTTCATTAGTTCGTTTTCTCCTTTGCCTTTTTGTATTTTATTCATATTACTGTAATAAAAAGATGCACAATACTACATTTTGTATCTGTGCTGTAAAATAGATTTGAAATTATACTATATGTTGAAGTCAAGAAAATATATTCCAATGTTTCGTTTAATTTTTTTCTACATATCGCATTCAAAAAACATTTGTAACCGCTCTACGTTTATGATATAAATTCTTTATCTGATATTTATATAGCAACTTAGGTTCTAATATCTTATTATCAATTCTACAATCTATATAAGCCGTCAGCATAAGGCTTTCTACTACGAAAGGTATATTGTATGTCTCTTACATCTAAACGCCGCGTCAACTGGCATGAAGCCGCTTCCTGCGCTTTTCAAATTGAACTGATAGACTATTCTCATATTCTCGAATACATATCCGAATATCCGCTCGGTAAAAACAGCTATCGGATTGACTCGTATTATAAGACCATCGGATATGCAGGGCTTCTGATTGCGCAGATGGGTAAATCAGAGCACCTTTCTCACAGGTATCAATACTCCAGTCTCGATGTCAGCCTGACGCTTTTAAGCTGTCACTATCCGCGTAAACTGATGAAGCATCTCAAACAGGACCGAAAAATACCTGTTGCAAAAATCTCCGATGGCGTGTATTATATCAATAAAGAGACTTTTCATATACAAATTATCGTTACAAAAGAACTTTCTCCAGAAGATAATTTATATCTGCACTGTCTGACTGACAATCTGCAGGATACTGCTCTTGTCAACCGTCTTACCAATGACTATAAATTACATCAGGAACAGGAAATTTACATCAAATACCTGCATCAAGTATCTACTGCCAACTTCAAAAAAACGAAAGGAGACAAGACTATGGTTTGTGAAGGACTTTTAAATTTATGTGGTACAAGCTCCGCTGAAATCATTGAACGCACCAAAAAGGAGGATGCTGAATATTATTTGCCGCAGATTGATTACCTGAAATCTCTGTTGACAGAAAATGGCATTCCATTCGATTTAAAATCCGAGCCTGCCAACACCCGCTTGGATAGATAGCGATATCCACTATGCGGATAATAAGCGCCACTGCTGCCGCAATAATAAAAGGCAGCAGCTTTTTCTTCTTTTTTGCATTTTATTCATACTCATTTCTCAGTTCTTCCCGAATCTTCTTTCCTGTTGTTTTCCGGTATACGACTGATACTATCAATAAGATTACGGCAAGTACAAGCATTCCAATACCAATTCCTATAATCATTGTTCCATTCATGTGTGCCTCCTCCTTTCACTATGATAAAAGTTGCACAATACTATAGTCTGATTAGAAATCTTATTTTCCTAAAACCAACCGCCCTCTTCCAGTTCCCGTATCATGTTCTCTAACATAGACATCTCCATATCCTGTTCCTTATCGGAATACTTTTCTTTTGCCTTTTCATAGTATTCCTTCATCTGCGTATAATCCCTGTCTATGTTTTCTTTCATCTGCTGTCTGTCCGCTTCCAGAAAAGCAAGCCTTTTATACACTTCATATCGCTTCGGATAATCCTGTGCCATTTGCAGCAGAAGTTCTTCCGCCTCGTCAAAGCGGTCCATGTCTTCATATAGAATTGCCATATTCTGTTGTAACTGATAAGTAATATAACCGCTGTCATATATACTTTGGAAAAGAACCAGTGCTTTTTGATAGCAGTTGTCCGCTTCCTGTTCGTCATTTTTGGCTTTGCGCGTATATGCCTCCGCGAGATACTCTGTCATAACAAGATAACCGTTTCCCTCAAAACGGGTTCTATACTGTTCAAATAACTCTATTTCCTGATTGACTGCATCTCCTCCCATTGTTTTGTAGACATCGGCACACAACATTACCGCTCTTTTTAACATCTGCATATCCGCTGTCGTATTGATTGTCTGATTTAGGTATTCTGCCGCCGTATCATACTCTCCTTTTACATGCGCGATTTCTCCCTGCGCCATATAGATGGAATCCTGTGCGATTCCTAGTTCAATTCCTTTCTCCAACTGTTTTTCGGCTTCCTCAATCTGCCCAAGTTTTGCCAATGTAATCGCATAGTCCCTGTAATACAGACCGTTGCGCGAGTTCCACTCAAAAGCATGAGTGAAGAATATCTTCGCATTCTGATAATCCTCCATCTCAAAATAAGCATTTCCTACTATATAATAAATGTCGCCAAATAGTTCCTTATCTTCCGAGGAGCCCACTTCAAACGGCATTGTATTAATGTAAGTCTCTCCGAGTGAAATACATTCTTCGTATCGTTCGTCCAAATACAGGATATAAACCTCTTCTTTATAAGCCTCTACCCGCGTCTGGGAAATTTCTTTTGCTTCACCCAATAAACGGTTTGCTTCCTCAAAATCATATAGATTCATTACTTCCTGTGCCTGTTGAACCAACATATAATAACCGTTATCCTTATCAACCCGCAATTTATAAAATCCCGTAAAAACAGTTACAATTCCTAACGCAAGAGCTGCAAGCGCTGCTGCCTGCATCATACTTTCTTTCCGATGCATAGCCTTATAGCGGCTGTCCAGTTTATGGCAGTTTTTTACTGCATATAAAAATTCTTTTCCATTCTGATAACGCTCTGCGGGGGATAATTCCATCATTTTTTCCACAATAGCGGCAAATCCCTCGCTGATAAAGGTATTCGTCTGCGCCAACGGAATCCTCTTTTCAAAATCTGCCGGAGGCTCTATGCCTGTCAGCATGTAATATAGCGTAATCCCCAGACTGTAGATATCAGACCTTGCATCAACACCTTTTCCGATAAACTGTGTATATTTAGGAAGATTCCCGGAAGAAAACTCTTTTGTTTTCTCATGCACCGCAGCGCGAGGCGCATTATCCTGCGTACTTTCTGTCAAAAGCTGCGTCCTGTCGTCCGCTGTATCTAATACTTCCGTTTGTGTATCTTCCGTCAAAAGCTGTGTTTTATCGTCTTCCGCGTCTAATACTTCCGTTTGTGTATCTTCCGCCAAAAGCTGTGTCTTGTCATCTGTTTCTTCCTTTGTTGTCGGGCGAATGGATTTCTGTATAGTATAATTGTGCGTAATTCTTGCATATAATGCAGGGTCTCTATACTGTTCCGGGGGTGAAAATCCCGCGCTGATGCCGACAGCGGAAGCCATCTCTCCCCCCATTGCCAATGAGATATTAAAGTCAATCAGACAAATATCCCCCTCGTTAGTTAACATAACATTTGCAGGTTTGATATCACTATGAATAATCGGCGGATTCTGGCTATGCAGATAATCTAATGCTTCCCCTAACTGTTCCGCCCACTTTCTGACTTTCTTCTGCGGAAATTTCCCATTCTTTTCTACCGCGGCATCCAGACTTTCCCCGCTGATAAAATCCATAACCGTATAAACAC
>CAMWMM010000324.1 GCA_947175285.1 uncultured Lachnospiraceae bacterium | reverse complement strand
ATTTCTTTTCTGGCATAAAAGTTCACGCCGCCGACAACCTGATAGGGAATTCCTTTTACGACAAAACGCTCCTCCAGCACACGCGCCTGTGCATTCGTACGGTATAAAACAGCACAGTCGCCATAATCTGCTTTTGCCTCCCGGTTCTTATTCCGTACATCCTCCGCAATATAGTCCGCTTCGTCATAAGCCGTATCAAACTGGTGAAAATGAATCAGGGAACCGTCCGCTTTCTGTGTCCATAACGCTTTCTCCTTACGTCCGGTATTGTTCTGAATCACGGCATTTGCCGCATCCAGTACTGTCTGGGTCGAGCGGTAATTTTGTTCCAATTTCACCACACACGCCTCCGGATATACTTTCTCAAAATCCAGAATATTGCGGATGTTCGCGCCACGGAATTTATAAATAGACTGGTCATCGTCACCTACCACACAAAGATTCCTGTATTTTGCAGCAAGCAGTCTGATTAGTTCAAACTGCGCAGTATTCGTATCCTGATATTCGTCTACCATAATATAGCGGAACCGCTCCTGATAAGAATCCAACACCTGCGCATCGCTCTTAAAAAGTTCCACGGTCTTCACAATCAAATCATCAAAATCAAGCGCATTATTTTTTCTTAGAGCCACCTGATATTCTTTATAGGCTTTGGCAATCCTGCTGCCGTAAAAGTCGCCCATATTCTGCATTTCATATTCCACGGGAGAAATCAGTTCATCCTTGGCGGAAGAAATCGCACTTAAAATAGTGCGCTCCTTTAACATCTTTGTATCAATCGATAATTTCTTGCAAACTTCCTTAATAATGCCTTTCTGGTCATCCGTATCGTAGATTGTGAAATTATTATCAAACCCGAGTCTGTCAATATATCGCCGCAGAATCCGTACACAGGTCGAGTGAAACGTAGAAACCCACACCTGCTCGGAACCAAAGCCGATAAGGTTATTTACTCTCTCCCGCATCTCTCCCGCAGCTTTATTCGTAAACGTAATCGCCATAATATGATATGGTTCTACGCCCTCTTCCTTCATCAGATACGCTATCCTGTGTGTCAGGGCGCGGGTCTTGCCGCTTCCTGCTCCCGCCAGTACTAAAACCGGACCGGCAGTCGTAAAAACCGCTTTCTTTTGTTGCTCATTTAATGTATCGTAAATACTCATAATAATTGATTCCCGCAATTCCCACAGAACTTCGTACCGCTTGTCGGTGTACCGCAGTTAGGACAGAATTTGGGAACTGCTCCATTTCCTGCACCTGCTGCATTTTGATTTTGATTCATCTGATTCACCATCTGCTGTCCAAGCGCCATACCCATCTGCAAATTTACCATATCGGAAGCTACGCCGCTGCCGGCGCGACCTTTGCCCATACTGTCTGCTGCCGCCATCTGCGTATACTTACTCATATCGCCTACCATAGACTGGGCAGCCGCTTTCTCCTGCATCTTCTTGATTTCTTCCGGATAGGAAAAGCTTTCGATGGTGAAATCGGTAATACCGATTCCCAGCTTTCGCATATCCATATCCAAATCGGACTCAATCCCTTTAGCTATGTTCCTTGCATCTGCCTGCAGGTTAAACATATCCCTGCCCTCTTTGGCAATCCAGCTCATTAAAAGCTGGTCGAGACTTGCAATAATCCGCTCTTTGACATCATCCACCGTATAGGTCTGCCTGATACCGGCAAGCTTCTCAATCACAACCGCATGTTCTACAATTTTACAGTTAAATGTGCCGAATGCACGGATTGGCATACCGCCCGGCAGTCCCGGCGCAGGAAGATTAATGGCATTCTTCGTGCCCCACTTTACAAGAAGCTCTTTCGTATTAATAAACAGGACTTCCGCTCTGAGAGGAGTATTAAATCCGAATTTAAAACTTTTTAATGTTGTCAGAAAAGGAATGATATCCGACTCAATATCAAAACTTCCCTCGTCCTCAAAAATACCCTCTACAACGCCGTTATACATGAAAATGGCGTCCTGTCCCGGACGAATAATCAGTTTTGAACCTTTCTTAATCTCCTGATTCTGCCATTTATAGAATAAAACGCCCTCTCTTGTTTCATTCCATTCCACCACATTGGAAAGCTGATTTGAAAATAAACCCATCTAAATGCCCATACCTTTCTATTTTCCCATCTCTGCCTTTAATGCCGCCAGTTCATCATCTATGGCAGAAGAATTGTTGCCTGCATCGTATTTCTTAGTCAGAGCATCAATATCATTAGAAGCAGGCTTCACATTCAGTTCGTTCATAGCATCCGCCTCATCTAACATCTTATTGACTTTTTCTTCCATCCTGTCAAAAGCGGCAAGATTACCGCCTGCGCTTTCCAGACTGGAACCCATCTGATTCATTTTCTTCTGTGTCTCCGCAACTTTCACTTTTGCCTTTAACATTTCTCTTCTGCTCTTAAGTGCAGAAATATCGGACTCCAGTTTATCATGCATCTGGCGCATTTTTGCAGTATTACCACCTGCCATCTCATAATCTTTTGCTAAAACTTCCCGTTTTTGTGTCAATTCTGCCTTTTTAGACAAAAACTGCCGTGCTTCATCGTCATTGCCGGCTGCAACTGCCTTTTTCGCATAATCCGCCATCTTGGTAATCTCGGCGTCACACTCATCCAGTTTTCTTTTGGCGCTCTTTTCCTCCGCCATAATAGCCGCTGTCTCTGCTTTTACTTTCGCAAAATCCTGCTCTAAGTTCCTCAAATACTGATCAATCATTTTCTCCGGGTCCTCGCAGCGGTCTAACAGTGCATTAAAATTAGCCGCCATAATGTCCTTAAATCTGGTAATTATTCCCATGTTACTTCCTCCTTGTTATTATATAAATTTAACTGTAGTGGTTCAAACTCTCCGCCTGTTCGCTCAAATTTTCCACCAACTCCGTTACCTGAGTTACAATTCCGATATTTTCATCACTGATATTATATGTTTCATTGGAATGCGCAGATACCTCTTCCATAACTGCCGAAATCGTCTGAATCCCTTCAATGATACCCGCATTTGCTGATTCGAGCCGGGAAACAACCGCTTCTAACATCTTACCCTGTTCGTCCGCATCCTGCGTACTTTCCGCAATCTTCTCAAAACTGTCCGCTACTGTCACTGCCGACTCATTTTGCTTCGCATTATTATTCATAAGCTGTTCCACCGCATTGACCGCAATCGTAAGTTTATCGGAAACATTATGAATAACATCTGTAATATTAACAGTTGCAGACTGCGTCTGGTTTGCCAGATTGGAAATCTCTGTTGCCACTACCGCAAATCCTTTTCCCGCTTCTCCGGCACGTGCCGCTTCAATACTGGCATTTAAAGCAAGCAGACTTGTCTGGCTCGCTACATTCGTAATCAGTTCAATGATGGACTCCATATTCTTCATGTACTCTTCCAATGCACTGATATCGGTAACAACTTCTTTTCCTGCGCTCTCAGAAGAATCCACCTGGGCAAGAAGCGTATCAAGGCTCCTCTTACCGTCTGCAATATCGCCTTTCGTCCGCTCCATACTGTCTGCAATATTTTTCGATACCGTACCTACCTGTTCTATATGTTTTTGAATCTCTTCCGTCTGTCCCAACTGTTTCTGTATCGCATTTGCCGTATCATTTGTACCGCCGGTTACTTCCTGCATAGCAGTTCTCGTCTCCGAAACGGACTCTCCGAGATTCTGCATATGTTCTCTCATATTGATAATGCCCTCCGACATGCTGCCGGAAATACCCATAACATTAGTTAACAGATTGGAAATATTCTCCTTTTCCTTGTTCAGGTCATCCATTTTCATTCTGTTAATTTTAGCCATAACATCCGTAGCCATACATAAAAAGACTGCTATAATCAGCATCACTATGACACGGATTTCATAGGTTGCCATCTCTTCCCCTGCAATTCCCACAGTAACTGCCCGATAAATGGTATAAATAAGGTTTGCCAGAAATCCTCCCGCCGAAATTATCATACAGTATTTTACATCAGAATATAGTATGATAATAAGATACATCGGAATTGCAAACGTAAACGCCGTAACATCAGTTGTTGTAAAAATAACAAAAACATAAAAAATACCGTATCCTGTTCCCAGAACATGCTGTATTTTACTGTCCGACGGATTTCTTTTATATAAAATCCACTCTATTACAGCCGGCGCTGCGGCAAGAAAGGTAAAGATACCGTAATACCCCATCGTTCTTGCTCCCTTTGCCACCTCCAACGCATAAGAGGCTAATAATGCAATAACGATTACCGTATGGCAAATCAGCGCTGTTCTGTTAATTACACTTCTTTCCCGTTCCATTGCTTATCCCCCGCATTTGTATAATTTTATCCTGTATAGTATACCATAGAACAAATCCTCTACACAAGATTCTTTTATGTGATAACACCGATAACAATCCCTATAATAATAATCGCTGCGCACACAAGCTTATGTCCCGTATTCTTCTCACGGAAAAGGAAGCGTCCTGCCAAAATTGTCACGACACAGCCGGATTGTTTCAGCAATGTCATAACCGTAACTTTACTGCCCTCTATGCCGTTTGCCAGAAATAATGCTCTGTCTGCGACTACAATCAGAATGCTTAAAATCCATATCCAGTAATTTTTCAAAATACTTCCCATATGTATCGGCGTACGTGTCAGGACAATAAAAACAAGATACATAAGTGCCAAAAACAGCAGATACCAGAACTGTAACTGGGAGCTGTTGATATCTTTCATCAAAATTTTATCCAAAAGCCCTGAAACAGCATTAAACAGACAGGAAGCAAATGCCATAACTACTATCTTCGGCTCTACCCGCTCGCCATTTTCCGTCTGCTTTTTTAAAAGCATCTTATTTAACAGCATTTTTTTAGAAAACATACCCGGATGATATTTCAACAATAAAAGTCCAAACGACACCAGAATCAATCCTGCCGTCTGCCACGCTCCAAGTGTCTCCTGTAATACGACAACGCCAAGCGTTGTAGCAAACAATACCCTTGATAAATCGAGTACGCCGTATAAACTGATCGGCATCCCTTTAATTGCCCGAAAACTGAATATCCATGCCAGAAAAATGACAAAAGATTTCAGGGCAATATAAAAAAAGTACTTAGGCTCCAGCCCTACGGCATTTTTTGCATCAGGCAGAACAAATAAGAAAGCAAGTACGGTATATAAGAACAATACCTCTATCGTGGAATTTTTCTCCAATGCCTTCTTTTTTACAATTTCACGCACCCCTTTTAAAATACCGTAAAGAAGTGTCAGCCATATCCACATCACTATTATTACCTCTTTTCCTCTTCCGTTTGTATCAGCCTATCTTTTTATAACACATCCTCCCGTTTTATGTAACCAATTTGGCGCATATTTATATAATAAATTAAATATTTTAATAAAAATCTGTCTTACAGATACCGGAGGTATATGAAAAAGAAACTATGTTCTCTATTCCTTACAGCGCTGTGCGCAGTATCCCTATTATGCGGATGCGGCGCCGGTACGGACAAAGGCAGCGCACAGTCTAGCGCTGCAACGCCTGTTACACTGAACGAAGTGGCCCACTCCATTTTTTATGCCCCTTTATATGTTGCGATTGAAGAAGGATATTTTGCCGAAGAAGGCATAGAACTTACCCTGATTACCGGATTCGGCGCTGACAAAACGATGACCGCACTCTTAACGGATGAAGCCGATATCGGTTTTATGGGAAGCGAAAGCACGATTTATACTTATATCGGAGGCGCATCTGACTATGCCGTCAACTTTGCACAGTTGACACA
This sequence comes from uncultured Lachnospiraceae bacterium, assembly GCA_947175285.1. Next base: position 324 of record CAMWMM010000324.1, on the reverse strand, counting down.
GCGGGCAGGCAATTTTCTGGTAGCAAGGGAGCCGATTGAAAACTTTAACTGGAATATGTTAGCCGGTAAAAACGTTCTCGGAGGCAGAGCGGGCGGTATGCCTGAAATGGTATTTGAATATATTCTGAAAAAGAACGGCATTGACCCTGCTGCCGACTTAAACATCGACCAGAGTATCGACTTTGGCTCCACCGCGGCAGCATTTTCGGGCGGTCAGGGCGACTTTACGGTCGAATTTGAACCTCACGCTACCTCTTTGGAAAGTAAAGGCGATGGTTATGTCGTCGCTTCTCTGGGCGAAGATTCCGGCTATGTTCCCTATAC
>CAMWMM010000323.1 GCA_947175285.1 uncultured Lachnospiraceae bacterium | reverse complement strand
AAATAATTCTTAAAGAAGCTACACTACAAAGCACGGGGAGGTGAGTCGTAAAGACTTTCTTCGTTTTAGACAGCATAATAATCAGTGTAAGTTCCATCTTTCAAGCACAAATGAGTGGCTCATAAGACCGTACAGTAAGAATTGTTTTAACTTCTCTGTTAATTGTGTGGTGGAACAGTCAATGGCTTCTTTCTCATTTTAATTTGAAAGGAGTTTTTGACCATGAAAGTTGTTTATCAAACCTGTTGTGGTGTCGATGTCCACAAATCTTTTCTCGTTGCCACAATCATCAAAACTGCTTCTGGTGTCGAACCTTCTTACCACAAGAAGCGTTTCTCCACCTTCAACAATTCTATCCTGCAATTCAAAGAATGGCTGATCGAAAACCAATGTCGCGATGTTTGTATGGAATCCACAGGAAAATACTGGGTTCCTGTATTTAACCTTTTAGAAGACGGATTCAACGTCACCATCGCTAATCCCAAATGGGTAAAAGCTGTCAAAGGTAATAAGGATGATACTAAGGATTCCAAATGGATTGGGGATTTGTTTCGATTAGGTCTGGTTCCCGGAAGTTATATTCCCTGTAAACCTATCCGTATCCTGCGTGAATTCACAAGATACCGTTACAAGCTGACTTCCTGCCGTTCCAGCGAAAAGAACAGATATCAGAATGCGCTTACTGTCTGCAATGTCGCGTTAGATTCGGTTGTTTCCGATATCTTTGGGAAATCAGCCACTTCTGTTATTGACTACCTGATCGAGCAATCCGACAATTCCATCAACCACGAAGAAATAGCTTCCAGACTGCTTCGGTCCCTGAAGAAGAAGTCTGACAGTGTCATTGAATCCATCGAAGGGTATCAGATGACTGATGCCCAAAAATATCGTATGCGCCTTGTCCGCGCACATATGGATTATATCACATCTACGATAAATGATATAGACACTATGATTGATTCTTTGATTGCACCCTATGAAAATGCTGTCCAGTTACTGTGTACCATTCCAGGTGTTGACCGTAATAGTGCCATCACTATCATCTCTGAGATTGGTACCGATATGGCTCAGTTTTCTAATTCCAAACGCTTATGCTGCTGGGCAGGATTAACGCCTGGCAATAACGAATCCGCTGGTAAGAAGAAATCTGTCAGGATAACACGTGCCGGTGTCTACCTCAAACCTGCATTAGTACAAGTTGCCCATGCAGCCGTGAAATCTGATAAATCTCCTTACTACAAAACCAAATATGAACGAATCTCAAAGCGCCGTGGCAAGAAAAGAGCCATTATTGCCATCGCCCGGATGATCCTCACTGCTGTTTACCAGATGCTGTCTTCTGGCGAAACATGGAATCCGACCGATTTATTCAAAATAGATATGCCTGAACCTCTCAAAGAAAAGCAGAAGGAAAAGGCTATCAAACAGGCTAAGAAACTGCTAATCCGCGAAGGAATTATTTCCGAATCGCAATTAGTTTCTTAACTCTTCAAATCAATATTTTTTTCAAAAGCTGCCATATGACAGTTTGTTAAAGTGCGCCATTTATTAGCCATCCTCTACTTTCTTTCACAGTACGACCACCGGTTAAAGCTGGTGGGATTGTGGACTAATGTCCACACTTATGACCAAAGTCGTACTTAGGGCTGAAGCCCTCCTCTTGTGGCTGACTAAAGTCAGCTAATAGCTCTACTGAAAGTAGCTATTCTTCCACTATCGTAAAATCATCACTTTCTTCTTCCTGCTTTCCTTGATTCTCGATATATCTCTTTATTGTTTCCTGATCCACTTCTCCAACAGTCCCACAAAAATATCCTCTCACCCACATATGCTGTCCCCAGTACCTCTTCTTTAATTCTGGAAACTCTTCTTGAAGCAGATGGGATGACCTTCCCTTTAGGTACTGCATAAACTGACTTGGTGCTAGGTCTGTTGGACATGACAGCAGCATATGGACATGATCTGGACCAACACTTCCTTTTATGATTTTCAGTCTTTTGCCTCACAACCCTGTTTCAGCAATTCTCTTGCCTTCAACGCCACCTGCCCTTTTAGAACTTTATATCTGTATTTCGTTATCCATACAAAGTGATACTTGATATCATATATTGTATGACTTCCATTTCTATATTCTGCCATAATCTTATTCCTCCTCCAAAAGATTATAGCATGTTTTCATTGGTTATTGAAGTACCGCTAAAGCTTGACCGCCTAAAGGCGGTGGTTTTAACCCCGCGCTTGGAAAATAAAGGTACTCGGATGCATAATCACCTGAGTACCCCAAAGATTAAATTACGAATCCCCATGCCGTAAATGGCACAGGGATCACTAATAGTATGGCTGTGAATACAGTCAGTTCTTTAATGGGTAACACGCAAGATTGGAAGTCACCACCAAAATATTTCTCTACAAACTCCCATGTGATCTCCATAGCTATTTCCTGTCTCATCTAATGCTCCAAGCGGTATCTGCGTTGTAGTTATGGCTACCCATCAGTATACTATCCTGCATCTTGTCTTCGTCTTTGACGTAGATAATGGCATTGATGCATAGCCATATATTTTTCCTGTCTGGTGGACGCCGGATAGCTTTGTGATTGCGATACTTACTATACCTTAATAATATTGAAATCGTTAGTTCCATATATTTCGGATTTCATAATTGTTAATAACCTTTGCCTCTGCAACGCAATCTTCTAACTCTCTTGATATTTCTAAATGTGAATCTAATATACACTCATAATAAGTATGCAGTGCATCTACACAGTTAAACAATCCATCCATGTAAAATCTCTGCCCTTTGTCAGCAGGTTCCCTATAAAGCTCCATACATTTCCTGATCGCAGATGAAATATATTTTTGCGCTCTTGTATCTATAAGATAATCTTGCATCAACAGAGGCGTAAGTTCAATCCAAATTGTTTTTGCATATTCAACATCCAGATACTTTATTGAACCCATAAATTTTTCAAACAAACTATCTATATCGACATTCCTTTCTCTCTTACTCTCTAAGTGAAAGAGTAAACATCTTATACCTGTAAATACACTTGAATAATTTTTCTTATTTTTGGATAAAACAATATTCTCGAAAATCTCCATGCACAAACAATAGTGCCCATTGCTAATTTCACTAACCATCCTAATGGCATCTGTCACGATCTGGCTTTCAGCTAATTCCTGCCAAATTTCATTAATTTTACTATTCACCGATGCAACAAAGCCCTTATCAATGGCTTGAATATAAATCAGTGCAGTTAATTCTCCAATATATTCAAATTTCCTTTCAGTATTGTATTTCTCGAAAAAATCTTTTAAAAGACTTTTTTCATGTAGTATATAGTCATGTGCTGTATTTAGCATAAACACAGCCAATTCTTTATCTAACTGCACCTTTTCATTCTTCCGCTTTGACATCCCTGACGTTGAATAGAAAAAATTCAAATATATACGTACACTGTTTACGGAATCAGTTCTGACCACACCAAAATCGGTAACACATGTCAGATACCTGTCTTCCAAAAGATATTGGTAGTACAATTCTGAAAATTTAACAGCTTCAGGATGCGGCAATTCTTCCCATATAAAAGGATAATACAACGCAGAACGCGGCAATACATCACTATCCCATAAAACAATTTCAATTCTTTTTCTAAAATCTTCCAATTTACAATTTTTCCACAATAACAATAACTGTGATATTCCACAATCACGCTCCTTAATATCTTCCTTACCTGCCAGTCGGATCGCACTGATATAGTAGTCCTGTACATTTCCTTCATCAATCTCAAAAGAAGACCCACTAAAATAGCTTGCCAAATGAAACTGAGGCTCAAACTCCTTAAATATCATATCCTGACAAGCAACCGCCACATTGCCATTAAAACGCGTAGAGATACGTTCTAAAATATTATGTATATCCTTATCAATACGACTGTCATGAGTTCTGCTTATCCTGCCTAATATTTTTAAATATTGTATGACATTTTCATCTGGCATAAAAATCACAAGCCTTGATAATATGTCTAAAATATTTTTTTCAGATATAATATATTTTTTTTGAAAATAGTCATTATCCTTATATAGGTCTGACAACAATACTAACGAATGAAACAACCTAGCTATATCATCCTTAGAAGAAGCCTCAATTATTTCTCTTGTAAATATCTGATTTATAAGCTTATCATTATTACTCCGAGCTATAAACGATAGCTTCCAGTATGTACAACCATTAGAATCAATAGTCTCATTAAAAACTCTTGGTAATAAATCTGCCAAATCACTAAACAAAGGCAGGCATAACTTATCAAGAGTAATCAGATAGCTAAAACTCTTTGCACAAGTATCCCTTACTCCAGTATAATGCGTAACTGAAATACTTTTTCCTGTATTCAAATTAAATGATAATATTCTTCTGCTTTCCTTACAGTCATCTTTAAAAAAAGTTCGGCTTAAATCATCTCTCTTCTTTATTACAATCTGGCGTGTATTATATGAATTTTCAAAATACTTGGCATCTGAATACTTATCAGAAATACCCCATCGACCCGCACGATGGCATAAATTCAAATATCCCAAATAAGAAGCATAAATATCTTTAGGTATTTTCATTTGTGCCAGTTCTGCTGAACACTCACATAATATCTTATCAGCAAACTCATATTCAGATAACTGCTTGTAGAAGCCAGCTTTTTTAACCTTGTATTCAAAACTGTTTTCTTCAATCTCATCCACTAATTTCTTTGCCGCTTTGTACTCAAAATATTCTATCTTATATTTGATTTTTTCTATAAGCAGTTCATTTTTATAACAAGATATCCTACTGATAAAGGTTTCAAGTAATGATATTTTTTTCTCATACTCTGTTTTTTGCCCATTTATCCGGTACATCTCAGCAAGATATAAACTGATTTCCGTTAAAGCACCCAATCTATCATTTGTTATGGTCAAAACATCATTATAGCCTTCGCAAATCTCTTCTAATCCCTCTGCGTTTTCTTCTCTCAAAATCACAGAATATTTCCGTAAAATTTTTATAATATCTGCAATCTCCATTATGGGTTGCTGCTCTTTACACTCATTAACTAATACTCTCAAATGGTTGGTAAAATATTCTTCCCCCTTTTCTCTTATTTTTTCAGGCAGTAAAATATATGGCTGTATCTGTTTTGCTACACGCTCTAAATACTCTCCTATATCCTTAATATATTTTTCTTTGTCCTTCGGTCCCCAAAATATATCTGCTTCTGGATACGGTCTGTCCTGAAAGATATCTTTTTCTTCTTGACACTTCTCTAATAAATCCAAAAATCTGGAAATAGCCACGCCATGCCTGTCTGTCTCCCCCTCCTCGACCAGACAAGATAGGTCAACGATTACAATCTGTCTGCTCTCCAGCAGCTTCCTCTCGGGTTCACTTAATTTGTCATAAATTCCAATAAGGTAAATAATTGGGCAACATTCTCCCATGTTATCCCTGATCCATCCCATCCAGTTTTGGAAATTAGGATCATCTCCTGAAAATCCTATCAAACATAATCTTGTTTCCAGCATTGCCTGTTGCACAGTATTTACCATTGCCGCATGTTTAACGGGGTAAGTTCTGTAATCTTCATCGCATATTATATATGGCTTGACATACGGAATGCTGCCATGCAATTTTACTATTCTGGGACTCATACTTCCTGCTATATCATTTTGGGAACACACAATCTGATAATTTTTTTCACGGAAAAACAAATCAACTGTCCGTTCTAACAATGTGTCATAATTTGTTGTAAATATATCTGCCCAGCCTAATTTGACTAATTTTTTATGTAAATCCCCGGGCAAGAATAAATCATCTGCAATGGCATTTTCTATCAAATGATTCATTTTATTCCTATCAAAATTTACAATATACTCTTCCGCCAATTTGGTGACATTCTTCCCTGCGGTCTTTATGATTCGCTGCTTTTCCCATGCCTCCTTTTGTTTTTCATTCATATCAGGAAGTTGCGGATACAATTCACAAAACATTTTATCTCCAAGCTCACTCCAATATTGAGGCATAATATTTTTCATTCCCCTGCTCTTTGCAATTTTAGAAAATCCCGCACCGACCATCA
>CAMWMM010000322.1 GCA_947175285.1 uncultured Lachnospiraceae bacterium | reverse complement strand
GAAGTTGTATAAATATTATAATATTATAAGATAAGAAGATTCATTTAAATCTTGACTGTTGTCGCTGGAGGATAAAGATTTCTTAGATATAGGTTCAGGAAGTGGATTGTTTAGTTTGGTAGCACATAATTGCAGGGCTAAAGTGTACTCTTTTGATTATGATAAGATTAGTGTTATATGTACAAAGAAGCTGAAAGAGTCAATGTTGAATGAAGGAGATAAAAGTTGGCATGTGGTACAGGGTGATGTATTAGATTGTACCTATATGAAAAAATTTTATGGTAAGTATGATATTGTGTATTCATGGGGAGTATTACATCATACGGGAAATATGTGGAAGGCATTAAAAGTGGCTGCGAAGTGTGTGCGCCCAGGTGGTTATTTGTTTATAGGTATATATAAGGATTGTGGAATAGTAAGCAGAATATGGAAAGTGGTAAAGCAGAAGTATAATGTGGTAAGTGAGAAGCAAAAGAAGTTAATATTGTTCTTGTCTAGCTTGTATATGTATGGATATAGAGAAACATGTTTGTTATATAAGGAAAAACAAAAAATAGCTGTAGGCGAACGTGCAAAGAATAAGTGGAATGATTTAATTGATTGGGTTGGAGGTTATCCTTTTGAATATGCCACTGCTGATGAAATTATAACACTTTATCTGAAAAGAGGTTTTCAATTAGTTAAATTTGAAGGTTCTAGCGGATTCAATCAATTTCTATTTGTAAGGAAATAAATAATATGGACAGTGAATGAAATGAACAATACAGAGTAGTATCATGTATATTTTGTGGAAAAAATTAGGTGAATAGTAAAATGGAGAAATTAAAGAGCATACAGGATATTTGGAAGAAATATAATTTTATTCTAACAACATCCCAGAAGCGGTGGGGTATTGTCATAATGTTTATGACGTTAATTGGTGCTGTATGTGAAACGTTAGGTGTGTCAATTATTTTGCCGTTAGTACAGGTGATGATAGAGCCACAGCAAGTGCGCATCAATAAATTTGCTGCTCCATATATCAACTTTTTCCATCTGGATTCAGATGCTGCTTTAATTTGGGCGATAGGTGCGGCTGTTATTGGCGTTTACTTGGTAAAAAATTTGTTTTTGTTCTTTTTGTCATATGTCAGAATTAAATACGCCTGTAAAGTACAGCGGGAATTATCGGTTGAGATGATAAATTCTTACATGAAACGTGGATATGTATTCTTTTTAAATACAAGTACCGGGGAACTGATGCGGGGAGTGTCGAGTGGTATATCCAATACTTATACGGCGCTATATCAAGTATTTAAGCTTTTGGCAGAGATGCTGACTGTTGTATGCATTTGTATTTATATTATGTCTACGGATATTATTATGGCAGTGTGCATAATCGCATTAGCATTGGTATGTTTATTGATTGTAGTATTAGGCTTTCAAAGGTGGGTCAAGAAATGTGGAGAGATAGCATATAAGTATTCTGCTTTGGTGAATACAACATTATTACAGGCTTTTCAGGGTATCAAAGAAATCTTGGTTATGAGAAGGCAGAAATACTTTATTGATACTTACAAAGATAATTATATCAAACAGCAGAAGGGTACAATTGGTCAAACTGTTGCTTCAGAGAGTCCGGCATATTTAATAGAAGCTGTATGTGTGTCTGGTCTGATTATTGCAGTCTGTCTAAAGGCAATAGACGCTGATAAGGCAGCAACTTTAGTCCCACAGCTTGCTTCTTTTGCAGTGGCAGCATTTCGAATTTTACCATCTTTAGGCAGAATATCAAGCAGTTTTAATCAGTTTATGTTCTGCGTGCCGGGTATCAATGATACCTATAATAATTTCAAAGAAGTCAGAAGCAATGACGCGGATAAAAACAGTGTAATGTCAGGAAATAATCAGAAGGCACATGGCAGCCGGAAGTTTGAGAGGAAAATGTCTGTTGAAAATATAACATGGAAGTATCCTAATACAAATATTAATGTATTGGAAGATATCTCACTTGAAATCAATAAGGGACAGTCTATTGCGTTTATAGGAAAATCAGGAGCAGGTAAGACGACATTGGCGGACATTGTGCTTGGACTATTGATTCCTCAAAAGGGTATGGTAAAAATTGACGGAGTAGATATTGCTGATATTCCTGAGGAAAGAAGCAAAATGGTTGGTTTTGTCCCGCAAAATGTTAATCTTTTAGATGATTCAGTCAGAAAAAATGTCGCTTTCGGAATTGAGGATGATAAGATAGATGATGCGTTGGTGTGGAAAGCATTGGAACAGGCGCAGCTAAAAGATATTATAGAGAAAAGTGAACATGGGCTGGATACAATGATTGGGGAGCGGGGTATTCGATTTTCCGGTGGACAGCGGCAGCGTTTCGCAATTGCACGGGCTTTGTATACAGACCCTGATATTTTGATTTTGGATGAAGCCACCTCCGCGTTGGATACGGAAACGGAAACAGCTGTTATGGAGTCGATTAATGCGTTACAGGGGCATAAGACGTTGATTATTATTGCTCATAGACTTACTACGATTAGGAACTGCGATAGAATTTATGAGATAGTTGGGGGTAAGGCAGTGGAGCGGAAGTATGAGGAGATTATAGATTGAATGAATATGTAAAAAGCGATTTATTTAGATATTATGGCAAGAGTGATTATTGGACGATGGGGGGGGCTTTAGTAAAGGATAGAGTTTTTAGATTCCAGTATGCTTTACGAATGTGTCAATCTAAAGGCTTATCAAGGTATTATGGATTTCTTTTATGGAGATTTAATAAGACAAAAAGATATATTCGAATTCTTCCAGATACTCAAATTGGATATGGATTATTTATTGGGCATGATGCTCCTATTATAGTAAGCCCTACTGCGATTATAGGAAATAATGTGAATTTATCTCAATTTACCACTATCGGTTCTAATAAAGGGAAAGCGGCAATTATAGGAGATAATGTGTATATTGGACCGAATGTATGCATTGTAGAGGATGTTGTAATAGGAAACAATGTAACCATTGGAGCAGGAAGTGTGGTTACGAAATCCATTCCAGATAATGCAACGGTGGCAGGGAATTATGCCAAAGTACTTAATTATGATAATCCGGGGAGATTTGTAAATAATAGGTATGAGGTGAAAGATAGGAAAGAATGTAAATAGTAAATAGCAAAATGCTGGTTATGATAATATTTGTAGAAATTTAGGCAAAAATTGCAGATAAAGTAAAATAGAATAGTGGTAAAATAATAAAAAAAGGGATTCCAAATAATTGGGATTCCTTTTTGTAAATCACACAAAACAAATTATAAAAAAATCTTATCACTATCATCACTTAAGAGGATATATGGGGAAAAAGCGACGTAAATCAAAAAAAAGAAAAGCGGCTAAAGCACGTAAGAACAGAAAGTGCGAAGCTTTCAGACTAACCGAACAGAAATCGGATGAAAGAAAAAGAGATGAAAGCGCAGAAAATAAAACACAGGCAGGACAAAATAAGGATGAAATCAATGCAACTGTGAAATGGCCAAAAATAAGAGAGATATTTCAAAAGCGCGGAGTGCTTGTTTTTATAATTGTAATTATTGGGGGTTCATTTCTTTTGGGCGGCTTTATTTTTATATGTCATAATGAGATACAAGAGATTTTTGCCTGGCAAGAGAAAGGCTCAATGGTCGCAATTGCATGTGACATACCATTACAGGGAGTGGAAGTAAATTGCACAACAACCGAGGATGGAAAGACAAAGATCCTGATAAGCAGTGCGGCAGGAGAAGACATCTGGCCGGAAATTGTTAAGCGATATGGTAATACCAAAAATATAAACATAGAAGAGATGAATTTCAAATCTGATATGTACATAAACGATTTAGAAGAGTATCATCTGTGGGTATATGTGGCAGCACTTGGTGCTCCGATGGAATGGAGTATAGATGAACGGTTTGGTAATGTTGAGAATTATAATGTAGGAATAGAAAGTACTATAGATAATTATATATTAAGAAAATCGGATGAACAACAGGGAACTGCTTTTCTAACGGCTTTCAGGATAACATTTGGAAGTGATTATATAAATATGGCAGAGATAGAAATATCCGAACCGACAGAGCATGTCATGTATAGTACAAATGGAATTTACAGAGCCGATTTGCCCCGAATCGGACCATGGTTTGGCAGTATTGAATACGATTTAGATGAATGGGTATCGGTTTATGATTTTTTACAGCATGATGAACCCCCACGCATGGCGGGACTGGAAATGTTGAATTTGACAATAAATGGTGAACCTATGTATTATGCAGGGATTAAAATCAATGCAACTTATGCCATGGTATCCCTAATGATGCAGTCGGATCTGGAACTGATGTTAGTCAGCCCGGAATCAATAGGGGGATATCCGCTGATTAGATGGTCTGAGTATGACCATCTATTTCCGATCGTTCAATTTCGTGATACGAAATGGGAGAACAGAGTCATAAGAGATAATCTGTTGGGAGGTATATTTGTGGGACTGGGAATCAACGTGCTTTCTTTGCTTCGAGGATTTTTATTTCGCAAAAAGGAGGATTAGCTGTATTGACTAAAAGAAAACACAAAGGAATACTCTGTAAACTACTTCATTGGAAAGGGTATAGGATAGTAAAGTTTTTGACTGGCATTATGCTGATTATTATGGGAACTTTGTTGAGTCTTGACATACCCTTAAAAGAAGATACTAAGATTAATATGGGAAATCCCGCTATATTAATTGCAGCAGAAAGATATGGGGTGAATATAGATGTACGGTGCTTTGTGGAAAAAGAAGGGAAAATTACTTTTGGACTGACTGCCGGCGAACAGATGGATGAGCCAGTGAGAGTGTGGTTTTTTGTTATGAATTTCGGAAAGGCATTCTGTTGGGAAACGACGGAAGAAATTGATCATGTGGTTCTCAATTATTCGTTTAGCGATGGCGAATTGTTAGAAGAGAAGTATACATTGCCAACTTATTTTATGGGGTTTCGAAATTTTGCATCGCAGGAAACAGGAAACACGCAGGGGATATCCAGAGAATATTTAACGAATATTTACGGTGAGTTTTTTACGGTTTTGCTGGAACCGAAAGGAGAAGAAAGATATATATTCTTTCAAATGGAACCGAAAGATGCAGAATACCGTCAGCAGGGAGATATCATAATCAATATGCCATGGATAGTTTCCTGGCGGGATGCTCTGGCTAATCAAATGAATTTGGGTGATCTTCTGGATTTGGTGGAAAGAGGAGAAATTAGAGATTTATCTTTTTTGTACGATTGTATCATAGATGATAAAGCAGTATTTGAACCTTCAATACATGTGAGTAGTTCTTATGAGGGAGATTATTGTATTAAATCTAATTATATTGTGAGAAAAGTGGCACCAGATCCCGAACTGATGGAGCCGTATATTACATGGGAAGAAGATGTTCAGTGGATTCCCACGCTTGTCTTTTATGAATTGGATTATGATAAGATTATAGCTTGCAAAAGTTGGCTTGGAGGCATTCTGATCGCCGTTGGTAGTGGAGGGGTGATGTATCCACTTTCAGAATTGCTGGAGACATCAAAAAAAAGGCAATGATTATAAAAAGAATTTTATTCAAACAAAGACAGGAGATAAAGAAAACATGAATTTATTATATATTTGGAATGATTATTATTCAGACGCTAAAGAAAAGGGATATCTGCTTAATAGCAAATATAATATACAGTTTGATAAATCCGAGATGAAATTATATATTGAGAAAAGTGACGATTATATGAAGGGATTTTGGGGAAAACACGTTTTTGACGCAATGGCAATAGTTGGAAAAAACGGCGCCGGAAAAACTATGCTGGCTAACTGTATTATGGATACATTAGGTCAGTTGGGGACCACTTGGATAGCTGAATCGAAATGGTACGGACCTCAATTTATTGTTGCTTTTGAAGATATCATTGAAGGAAAAGCCTGCATAAAAATATTTGTGACAAATCAATTTGAAAATGTATCTGTTATATCGGCAAAAGACATTCCTACTTGTGAATTACATTCGACCTTTGAGTGTAAAGAAATTGAGAAATTTAAATTCGGATATTTTAATAATGTTCTGGATTTAAATGATTATAAGG
>CAMWMM010000321.1 GCA_947175285.1 uncultured Lachnospiraceae bacterium | reverse complement strand
CTTATTTGGTAGAATACTATTAAAGGAGAGTCCTGCCAACAAGTGGACGTTCAAAAAGCGTTAGCGTCGCCGCGGTGACACTACATTCAAGGGCTATGGCAACATAGTCCTTGAAATATTTTACGGGAGAATTATATGACTCAGTTACCATTAGAAGTTTATCGAATAGACATGAAGTACATTAGAAATTTGCATAATATTGATGACAGAATCTTTTCCGTATCACCACAGATTGGGAAAGATGAGAGACCTTTTCTTGGCATAATTATCGTATGTAATAAGCACAAGTATTGCGTACCACTGTCAAAACCCAAGAAAAAGCATGAAAGGATGCGTGATAAGATAGATTTTAAGAAAATTGTACATAATGGTTCTTTGATAGGCGTTTTAAATTTCAACCTTATGATACCTGTCGAAAATGCGCAGATACAACGAATTGATACTAAAATCCGTAAACATGATAATATGGATACAAGAAAGAAAAAAGAACTTTTGATTGAAGAATTAGAATGGTGCAATGATCATATAAGAGATCTGTCTAATACTGCAAATGTTCTTTACCAAAAATATGTTTCTGGAGAGAAATTTGCGGCTAGTAAACAATGCTTGGATTTTAAGAGAATGGAATTAGAATGTAACAAATATAATGAAAAGCTGCAGAGCATGAAAGGTTGAGAGAACAAAAAGTTCTCTCAATTTTTTTTGCTAACATAAGGATGCCTCGCAAAGCGTGGCATCCGTTGTTTTTTATCGGATAAAACAAAAATGATGCAACTTTGATGCAATTTTGATGCAATTATGATGCAAGGGAGAGTTATATTGTTGTATAGAGTATTTTGGGCGGATAATGCTTACTCATAAAAATAAATGAGAGAAAGCAAACAGCAGAAAGGGCACAGTTGCAAATATGCATAGGGATAGATTAAAGAAACTTATGATAATTAGTATTACAGCAGTCTTATTATATGGCTGTTACAGTCTGTATACACAGACAAGCGCGAAATCTTCTGTTAAATATGCACAAATCGTTGTAGAATCACCGTTTGAGAATGTGCAGACGGATACAGACATTATAAACACATATTTTCAGGAAAAAGTGATTGTGGTAAAGAAAAAAAGTTATAGTGACGGTGTACTTCTTTGGGAAACCGATTATGACAGAGCAGGAAATGAAATAAAAGCAGTAAGGTATAAAAGCGATGGCAGTATAGACGAGTGGGAGGAATATGAACGCAGAGAGGACGGAAAAAAGTCTGCATGGATATCCTATCATGGAGATGGAAGTATAAGCTCCAGTGGTGAATGTAAGTATGATGAAGCAGGCAATGAAATTGAGCATGTAGAATATAATCACAGTGGTGAGATTACTGTTAAATCGACTTATGTCTATGATGAAGCAGGCAATGAGATTGAGGAGGTGCAATATTTCGGTGATGACATATACAGGCGATATGAATATGAATATGAGGAGGACGGAAGAAAGAAAAAATGTATAGAATATAACGGTGATGGCGATATCTTTTCTTATAAGGAATGTGAATATGATGAAACTGGACATGTAACAAAAGAAGAATATCACGATTTTACAGAGAGAATAGAGTATTATTACACTTATCAATACCGGTATAATGAGGCAGGAGATATTGAAAAGAAAATCTGCTATGACGAGGATGGAAGTATAAGCTACTGGTGTGAGCATCAGTATGACGAAGCGGGACATGAATTGTCAGAACTAACCTATGGAACTGACGGCATATATAGAAGAAGTGAACAAAAATATGATAAGAATGGAAATGAAATAAGATTTACCTATATAGTAGATGGGGAGATAACCATGCAGCTTGAGTTTTCTCGGGATGAGTGGGGGAATTTAACGGAAGAAAGAGGCAGAAGTCTGGCAAAGGAGTGGGATGTTCATACTTATGAATATGAGTATGAAACTATATATGTTCCTTCTTGTCAATACACACAGGCAGTTGTTGTTAATAAAAAAGAATACCATGACGGAACACTCACTGCTGAAACCGAATACGACAGGGCAGGCAATGAAATAAAACAGATAATATATAACAGCGATGGAAGCATACTTATACAGAAGAAATATACATATGACAATCTGGGAAATCTGATAGTGTATGAATTTATTTCGGGTGACCACAATAGAAAAGAAACCTATGAATATGATGAAGCGGGAGATAGGACAGGTCGCATGGATTATTTAGACGATGCTCTATATAGTAGATGGGAATATGAATATGACGCAGCAGGAAAGCTGAAAAGATATACAGTATATAACAGTGATGGCGATATATGTGGTTATGAAGTTCATGAATATGAATATGACGAAGAGGGAAATGTAATGAAGGATGTAACGTATGGCTATGATACAGCTAATGCAGATAGTAGTATGGGGAGCTGGCATTACTCATATGAGTACCAATATGATAAGGCAGGAAATATGGTAAAGAGGATTAGTTATATAACTGATGATGAATATTTTATGTCCGAATGGGAATATGACGAAAAAGGGCTGCTGCTGACAGAAATAGAATATTATGATGACGGCGTCAGTATACGTACAAAAGATGAATACGAATATGACAGCGATGGAAAAAGAATAAAGAGAATCCGGACGGAATATGAAAAAACAGAGAAAGAGATAACAGATTTTTACTATGATGAGTGGGGGAATTTAATCGAAGAGAAGACGGGAGCGGAAAGCAATACATATGAATATGAGTATGAATTTGAGTAAGAATAGGGGATTCAAATGAAGAAAATAACAAAAAAACATTTATTATATGCTCTTTTCATCTTCAGTATTGTTGGTAACATCTGCTTTTATATGGGAAAACGGAAAGCAAAACAGGAAGTTATCAGCGTGACAGAAGAACTGACAGAGAAAATAGAAGAATACGAAGCATTGACAAGTGAACTGACAAAGAGTGGGGAAGAACTGTCGGCACTGGAAACAGAAATATCAGAAGAAAAATCCGATGAAAAGGCAATGTTTGCAGAAGTGGCGGCAGCAGATTACTTGGAAGCATCCCGGATTATGACATCTATTCACAGTGCAACTCTTGACAGACTGGTTACTGCCTATCATTTATATGATGATACGGATGATGCTTATCCGAAGTTAATCGATACGGCTATGATTCCCACAGCGGATGGGGAGGAAAAAGAACTTTTTATTATCAGGCATGATGATAAGTCGAATGAAGAGATGGCGCCCTTTTGGGCTTATGCGAATAGCCTTATTTTAGTGGATTATAGAAATGGTACGGACGAATTATTATTTCAGACCGAAAATAAGGAGATAGAAAGGCTTGACGATATAGTAACCTATTACGAATATTTTGATATGGAAATTCAGGATGTTGATGGAAATGGAGAAGAAGATTTTGTGTTGCTGATAGGCGGACATTGTATTTACAGCGGTACTCCGGAGTGGCTTGAGATATTCTGTCTGATAGGGTTACAGGAAAAAGGTGAAATCCATGTCATTTCTTCGGATAAGGAAGACTGGCTGCGCGAAGTTATCAAGCCTTTATATGAAATAGATGAGGAAAATATAAAAGTTGATATTTTTCTGGATGATGTAAAGCAGCATTTCGGAAACGGGAAAACAGAGGCGGAGCAGAAAGCGGATAAAGATGATAACGCCAGTAATCAATTGGAAACATATATAGCATCTAAAGATGAACAGATGTCGGAATGGACTTTATATAATTCCAGGTATTTTGACCAAGAGTTGTTGTGGGAGAACTATGTTTATGATGATTCGAATCATGTAAAAAAACTGAAAATCTATAAGGAGCATGGTGATAGAGGAAACACGATGCACCAGATAGCGCTTTATCTGTATGATTATACGACAGGGGAGGTAGAGAAACAAAGCGTAGCAGGGATATTTGCAAAAGTGATGGAAGAAAGGCTGCTTGAATTCAAAGATGTGGAATTAAGGGATATTCTATATGAGGATTTAAATGGTGATGGGATATCGGATATAAAAATGACGGCTGCCTGTATTATTGAAGATTCCTTCGGACGTAAAACAGAGGAATTATATGAGATAACATACTGGTATCAGGCAGATAGCGGGGAGTTTGTTTGCATGGAAACAGAAGCGGAACAGGCTGTTATAGCATATCAGCAATTTATGGATGGCAGGTGCAGCGCAGGCGGTGTCAATATCTATGAATTAGCGATGCCCACAAGAGAACCGGACAGTCGTTATCCAACAAACTATGCAATTATAGATGTTAACGGTGATGATATGCCGGAATTAAATATAAAAACAGCACGCGAACTTACAGTAATTTCCTTTGAAGACGGGGAGTTGAGAGTGTTTAAATATATCGAGCCCGGCAGTGTGTGGAGTGCATCTTTATTAAATAATGGTGCATTTATGTATTTTTCGGATAGATTTTCTGCATGTTCATATAGTTATTTTGAGTTGGACGAGTCAGGAAATGAAATAAACGAACTTGGCTTTTATTGGGATGAAAACAACGGGAATTATATTCCGGATGAATATGACGATTTTTTCTTTGACGGCAATGCCTGCTCAATGGAAGAGTGGTATGACAAGACAAGAGAGTATCTCTATACCGATGAAAATGGCAGAGAGCAAATCCGCAATCAGGTTGATTGGACGACGTATTGTGAAGCCGACCCGTTTGAAACCAACGGTCAGGTGCTTTACGATTGGATATCAGGCGGCTATCAACTGACATTATATGATAAGGAACATAATGAGATTCTTTCCGAACCTTATCCTGAGAGTATGTGGATTGACGGGGTATCGGAAGATGTTTTGGAGATTGGAATAAGTGTCGGTAATCCGGCTAAACATACTTATTATTTCAATAAGGAAACTGCGCAGATTTCGGACACGTTCTATAATGCCATAGTGGTCGGGGATAAATATATCGCATATATGGAAGATGATGCATATATTGCCGATGATGCTTCAGATAGGGAAGAGAGAACATTAATACTATCGGATGTCTTTAAGGAAGGTATTCTGTATCAGGAAATCACAAGAGATTTCAGTAAGACGGCAGAGCCGATGTCAGCAGTTATCAGCATTGAAATGATAGATGATGAGACTGTCAGATTAGAATATTACCAAGGGGAAGATTATACCGTAGAGTGCGAGGATATCAGCATTAAACCTATTTTGACTTCCTACCGGATACAGGACAAGCATATTATGCAGGACATTGAGGGGACGGAAATACAATTAAATATTTGCTGCCCGCAGATTATTTATCCTGATGCACCGGATATTGCGGCAAAAATCAATCAGTCCATAGAAGAGAGAATCATAAAAGAGTGTGTTGTAGAACACTCTGCCTATGATTTTGATTATGAAGTGAAGTATAGGGGAGAGGAATGCCTTAGTATTTTATTTTGGGGGATGCGTTCTGGTTCCGGCGCATATCCGAATGATATTACAGTGGGGCTGACATATGATATGACAACCGGCAGATTATTACATATTACGGATATTATTGAGAAAGACAAGTTGCAGCAAAAACTGGAACAGAAGGATTTTGAGCAGCAGCATGGGATAAAAGTATACTACTATGAAAAAGACGCAGCACGTGAGGGCGTGAATTGGTTTAATCAATACTGGCTGAATCTATATGTGTCTGAAAAATCCTCCTATGAAGAGGGGGAGCACAAAACGGATTTCTATTTAACACCGGATAAAATTGGTATTTTATATGAAGTCGGACACAGTTTTGGAGATTATATTATCTTAGAGATAGAGCGGACAGATGAAAGGGAATGATGAAATGAACTGGAGAAGAATTATTGCTGTAATGGCAGGCAGAATTACCATGGCAGCAGTATTATCAGGATTTATATTTACAATTGCAGGATGTTCCATGCATACGAACGAAGACAGTGAGCAGTCTGAGGAAAATGGACAAGCGGATAAAAGTGTGTTCTTGGAAGAGTATGTACAGCCGGAAGAAGAACTGCGGGAAAACATTCTGACGGACAGCAGTGTCATTGATTTAGGAAACCATATTGTAGCATATCGTATATCATCTGATATGTTTGATACTGATTATGATGGTGAGTATATTGCGATATATGATTTGA
>CAMWMM010000320.1 GCA_947175285.1 uncultured Lachnospiraceae bacterium | reverse complement strand
GGAACCGGCATGGGTGGTCCGGGTTATTCCATTCGCGGCGAATTTGCACAGAACGGTTATCCGAATGACTTAAAGCATACGGCAGGCGTTCTTTCCATGGCAAGAAGCATGCAGCCTGATTCCGCAGGAAGCCAGTTTTTTATCATGCACAAAGACTCTCCGCACTTGGACGGCGCTTATGCCGCTTTCGGCAAGGTAACGGAGGGCATGGATGCTGTTAATAAAATTGCGGAAACGGCAACCGACTTTTCCGACCGTCCGATAGAGCCGCAGGTAATAGATACCGTTACGGTAGAAACTTTCGGAGTAGAATATCCGGAACCTGAAAAACTCTAAGCAGTTTCGAGGGAAGATATTATTTAGTACGGTTTTATAAAATTTTAAATTACATGACCCATTATCTCCTGACTTACTATAATGTTCGTTTTATTTTCGCAAAACCGTGCGTAAAACGTATGGCAAAAAACTCGAGAACTGAAATGAGGGATGATAATGGGTTCTCTGTTTTCTTCCTGAGCTTTTTGCTCTTCCTCTTTGCTGCTGTGTCTTATATTTAACTTTTAAGGCATCATATATCTGATTAATTATAGGAATATCCCTAATACTTCCATACGACAACCTGTCCCAAGATAAAATCCAAACAGTGGTACATGCTTCTCCTTCCTAACCCATAAGAAAATTTGCAAGTCAGAGTCTAGTTTTCTGCTATTGTTGATACAACAAAACGTTGTGGAAATTCAAATATTTTACTGTGGGATGTTGCAGAAAAAACCTGTGATATTGTATAATTTACTCAAAAGGATATATTTGTTAAACATATATTTTGTTGATTTTTGATGAAAGGCAAGGTATTTAAAATGAATAATCTGAAAGAAGTCATATTAGAAAGACTGATAAATTGCGGAAAGAAAAGCAAAAGGCTGAAAACGCCTGTCATTATGCTGATTACTCTGTTTTTGATACTATTCCACAGCATCAGGAATTTTTTCATGCAGTTAAAGATGCATCCGTTTATACGCCGCGCTCTTGCAAGTACACTTTGTGTATGCCTGGTAATATCATCAATGCCAACCGCGGCCTACGCATTCCCTGTACTGGCGGCGGAGAATTCTGAAAAGATACAAGAAAATACGCATGACGGTACACATGAGATTGTTTCATTTATGGAACTGCCGGATGAGGTAAAAGAGCAGACGGTTACAGTGGGGACTCCGTTAGAGAGCCTGGAACTTCCGGATACTCTTACTGCGTTATGCCATATCTCGAATGAAAAAAATTTGGAGGATAATGCTGATTCTGATAACGAGCTGGATTCTGAAGAAAAGGATAAGGCGGACGAGGAGAAAGAAGAGATTCCAGAAGAAGATTTAAACGATGGAGCCGAGGATGAATCCGGAGATTCCGACAAAGAAAATGAAGACTCCGACAACGAAGGAGAAGGAAGTGAGGATGAGTCAGAAGATTCCGGCAACGAAAACGAAGAAAATGAGGAAACGTCTGAAGTTAATACAGGTGCAAGCGATGAAGATGCCGAAGGCAGGACGGACGAAGGGAACGCAGGAAATAATGAAACTGTAGAAACGCAGGAAACTTATACCGTTACCTTACGTGAAAACTATGCCATGCCGAATGAATTTCCAGAGATAAAGGAGCTTTACTACGAAGAAGAGTCTGCTGTGTCAGAAACTGATAGCGAAGAAAACGGCAGCGATTCAGGCGAAGTACCAGATATTGAAAAAACTATCGAGGAAACAGTAACATTAAACGGCATTACATGGGAAAGTCTGCCTGAATATGACAGCGAGATTGAGGGGGTGTATATATTTACACCTGTTTTTTCTGATGGAACATATACACTTGCAGAGGATGTTAGGTTGCCTGAAATTAGCGTGACAGTGGCGGATCTGGGAATCATGCTGGCAGAGGAAGACCAGACGGATGTGAGTGGAAGTACAACACCTATGTGTGGTGTTATAAGCAGCGATACTATCTGGGAAGAAGCTGGAACGCTAAAAGATGGGGAACTTATAATAAATCCGGGAGTTACATTGACGATAAATGGAGAAGTAATAGTTAGGGGAAATGTTAATATTAAGGGTGGTGGTACGATTCTGAGAGGGAATGAGGATGCTCGAATTAATATTTATACTCATAGTAATGTGGCAGTAAGTAATATAACTATAGAAGGCAATGATATAACATCACGCAGTGCAATGATACATAGCTCGTCAAATAATTTGGTATTAGGTGAAGGTTGTGTAATTAAGAACTGTATACATAAAGCAGGTAATGGAGGTGCAATTTTCGTTAGTGATGGTACATTAGTTTTAGATAATGCTACAATTCAAAATTGTCATGTTATTGGTGGTTCGCATGGCGGTGGTGCAGTTTATATGTATTCTAGTGATCGTGAGCAACATATAAATTTGATTATAGAAAATGCTATTATTGAGAATTGCTCAGCTTCTGCTGCTGGTGGCGCAATTGATGCAGCATTAAGTGATGTAATTATTAAAAATGGTATATTCAAAAATAATAAATCAAGCGTACATGGTGGCTGTATTGATGTTTGTGGAAGGATTAATACGACTCCTGGAGGAACATTAACTATTTATGATGGTGATTTTATAGGAAATACATCAGGTACGGGAGGATGTATTGGCATTCAAAGTGGTACAGTTGCTTTGTCTACATTAACTATTTATGGAGGGAATTTTATAGACAATATTGCAGAAATACGAGGAGGATGTATTGGCGATTATTCCTATGAGCATAATTATGGTGATGTAAATTCAGTAATTGATATCCAAGGAGGGTACTTTGAAGGGAATCGATGTACTAACAAGGAGTATAAGGGAAGTGGGGCAACATACAATGATGAAAGTAGTTCTGACTTAATTTTATCTTCCGATGCACATTTCTGTGGAGACGGTGCATATGGTACAGATGGCATTATGCTTGACGATGGACGGAAGGTTTGGATAAGTAATACACTAAACTATCCTGCTACCGTTTATGTAGCAGCATCAGATGACTGCGTCATTGCCGAGGGTTATGACGGTTACATATTATCACTTGAAAAAGACATAGAGAAAATAAACTTTGTAGACATAGGCGATTCTGGGGAGACTTATTACACAGTTCTAGATGAGGCAAATAATCAGATAAAATTATCCACAATCGAGCCCGACTATGGTTATTCGGTTATTTACATGAGCAACGGCGCACAGGAACAGGTTGAGGATGATACGAAATATGGAAAAGACGACACCATAACTGTGAAGTCGGCAGACGGACTCAGCCGGGAAGGTTACCGCTTCACTGGATGGAACACGAAAGCGGATGGCAGCGGCGATAGCTACCAGCCGGGGGATACAATAGAAGGAATAGAAGAAGATATAACGTTGTATGCCCAGTGGGAGCTTGATGGTGCAGAGTATACAGTGGAGCATTACCTTCAGGACAGAAGCGGGGACGGATACACCAAGGCGGAATCGGATACCGAGACCTTAAGCGGAACCGTGGGGGAAGAAGTGAATGCCATGCCTAAGACCTACCGCGGATTTACAGAGAATACCGTCCATGAATCAAGGAAGGAATCCGGTGTGGTGGCATCGGACGGTTCACTTGTTCTTAAGCTCTACTACGACAGGGATATATACAATATAGCCTTTGATTTAAACGGCGGAACAGGAACGGCGCCAGAAGCACAGGAAGTGCGCTACGGCGCATTGCTACAGGAAGTCGGCACACCGGAAAGGCGCGGATATACATTCCTGGGCTGGTACAAAGATAAACTGGGAACGGAAGGAAAAGCATGGGATTTTGGCAAGACTATTGAGGAAAATACGGAAAATAAAACTGAAACCCTATATGCCAAGTGGGTGGACGATATTGCGCCCAGGCTTATGCAGGCTGAATTTAACGAAGGGTATAAAAGTTTCAACGGCGGGCTGGTCCGGAAGAAGGATTTGATCATAACCGTTCCCATAATAGAGGAAGGCAGCGGAGTGAAGCAGGCAGATTATGTATTGTCTTCGCTTGAGAGGTCAGATAGTGAAAACGAATCAGGACAGGCACAGATAATCGAGGAAAACGGACGAACCGTGGCAAGGATTACGATATCTTATGACTTCAGAGGAACCGTATCAATGACCTGTACTGACAATGCAGGAAACATTTCTGCAGGCAAGACGCTTACTGCGCCGGGAGGCGGTGCGGCATTCATTGTAGAGGATAACGCGCCTGAGATTACCTTCTCGTCAAAAAGCGGTAGTCTGTCCGACAGCTTTTACGGCAATGTGACCGTAACTGTTTCAGTTAATGACGAGGAAACGCCGGATAGTTATGCAGATACATCTAAAAAAGCGAAGATTACAGGCGGCATAGCGTCCGTAACCTATAGCATAGATAATGGAGCAGAAATCACAGTAGAAGGTAAAGGATTTGAAAATGGGATTGTACCATCCTGCGATTTTTCCGTGGAAGTATCCGGCGTAGGTGAGCACATACTAAGGGTAATAGCCAAAGATAACGCTGGAAACGAAAACACTGGTCAGGTAAGAATTAGGATTGCTCAGGAATCAATGTCACAGGAGTCGACATCACAGGGAAATAAAATACCTGCTGCTAATAATAATTTACCAGCATTTGCTTCAAAGCAATTTATAGACTTGGCAGATGAATCGCAGCCGTTAGAAACCGTAAATCCGGCAGGAGTAGATGAACTACAGCGGTTACAAATTATCGACACAACAAGGAACAATGAACCGCGTACCGGAGACACTTCCTACGTGGAGGTATATGCAACTATTGCAATGATAACAGGACTTTTGTATGTGCTGTTATACTTTACGACAGACAGAAACGGAATGACACAGGAAGAGAAAGAACAGTTCCTATCCTGTTTGACTAGATGGGCAAAAAGAGGAGGAAAACTTAGAAGACTGTTGGCGACAGCGGCAATATTCGTATTTCTTGTATATTACCACAGCATAGGTAAGTGCATGGCACATGATGAGAAAGAGGTACGGGTGTAACAGAAAAAACAGGCAGTCCCGAAACATAGTTTCCGGGATTGTTTTTTGTATAAGAAGATGGATGCAACCGACTTTTCCGACCGTCCGATAGAGCCGCAGGTAATAGATACCGTTACGGTAGAAACTTTCGGAGTAGAATATCCGGAACCTGAAAAACTCTAAATATTTTTAGTCATAAAAAATAGGCTTCGCCTATTCAACTCCCCTGCCCCTCAATCTTGAGGGGTGGGTTGCTTTCTGCTTTCCATTCCTTCATAATAGTCTTATGAACATCTTCCAAAAAATTTTTTAAGAACACTACGAAGAAATTGAATACTCTCTTCATCCACGTCCCATTGTTTTGGAAAATGTTGACAAGATGATTAACTGTGGCGACCCTTCTTACGGCGGTGCCATGTATGGCTGTACTCACTGTGGTGAACTTAAATTTATTCCTTTCCGCTGCCATTCCAAGTTCTGCCCCACCTGTGGCAATAAATACTGCATTGACCGCTCCACTAAAATGTCTTTCAAACTCATTGACTGTACACACAGACACCTCGTTTTTACCATTGATGAAGACCTCCGTCCCTTCTTTCTGGATGACCGTTCCCTCCTTGACTGCCTTTTTCAGGCTGTACGCAGTGTCATTCTCAGCCTCTTCCATGAAATGAACAAAAGTAAAAACTTTGTGCCCGGCTTTATCTGCGTACTCCATACCTTCGGCAGGCCTCTCGGATGGAATCCCCACATCCACTGTCTCCTTACCGAAGGCGGTTTCTCTGATGACGGCTTCTGGAAAACTGTTAAACATTTCAACTATACTTATCTGCGTAAAGCCTTCCAGACAGCTCTCCTTAACCAACTTGAATCACATATCGGTTCTTCTTTTAAAAAGACCAAAGCTGCCATTTACAAAAAGGATAAAAACGGCTTCTATGTCTACGCTGAACCCAATCTCTGCGACACTGACACTGTCGTAAAATATATCTGCCGTTACCTTGGGCGTCCCGTCATTGCCACTTCCCGCATTGATTCTTACGATGGGGATTATGTGACTTTCCATTACAATAAACACGAAGATGATTCTTATGTGGAAAAAACTGT
>CAMWMM010000319.1 GCA_947175285.1 uncultured Lachnospiraceae bacterium | reverse complement strand
GTTCCGATTTTTGTATATAATGCATTGAACGGCGTCTATGCAGCTTTGGGCGATTCCAAAACACCGCTTAAATTTCTGGTGGTATCGTCTGTTTTTAATGTGATATTGGATTTGTTTTTTATTATCGGACTGCAGGGAGGCGTCGGCGCAGCCGCGCTTGCAACAGCTATTTCCCAGCTTGCGGCAGCCGTTCTTGCGATAAGGGATATACCAAAGCTGCTAATAGATTTTGAGCATGATAAAAAGATGCCTGTCTTTGACAAAACGCTTCTGGTATCCATGCTTCGCTTTGCACTGCCGTCGGCACTGCAGCAGTCTATTGTATCAGTAGGTTCTGTTATTGTGCAGGCTGTGATTAACAGTTTTGGCGCGGCTGTCATTGCAGGCAGCGCTGCAGCGGCAAAAGTTGTCAATCTTGCGACAGCAATTCCGATTAATTACAGCAACGCATATTCTAATTATGTGGGACAGAATATAGGTGCCTGTAAAGAGGAACGTATCTGGCCGGGGCTGCGCGCCTCTATGATGAACTGTGGGATGCTTTCTCTTGTTATGACTGGGATTTTCGAGTTGTTTCCGAATCAGATTGTTGGCATTTTTATAGAAGAGTCGGAGGAAAATATAGAACAGGTTATTGCGGTAGGGAGCGCCTATATCAGAGTAGTGGGGGCGTTTCTTATCGTATTTTCCGTTTTTATGTTAGTGAAAGCGACATTTAAGGGAAGCGGTGATATGAACTGGTTTATTATAACAACATTACTCAGCTTTTTTATCCGCTTATTCTTAACGGTCGGATTTGCACATATTGTCGGCGTGGGAATTATCTGGTGGGCATTCTGCGCGGGCTGGGTGGTCGCGCTGCTTGTGGCAGCCGCACGGTATATACAGGGTGGCTGGAAAAAGAAAGGCATTATCCGTTCAGATGCTTCTTGATGGCATTAAAGCTTTCCTGACTGAGGACGTGCTCCATTTTACAGGCGTCTTCCACGGCGGTTTTTTCATTTACGCCCAAATCCATTAACCACTGGGAAAATAAAAGGTGGCGTTCATACATGGTTTCGGCAATCTGTCTGCCGGATTCGGTCAGTGTAATAAAACCGTTATCATCTACTCTGATATAACCGTTTTCACGCAGATTTTTCATTGCCACACTGACGCTTGGTTTTTTAAATTCGAGTTCGTGGGCAATATCAATCGAACGGACATTGCCGTTTTTTTGCCCTAAAATTAAAATGGTTTCCAGATAATTTTCAGCCGATTCCTGTATTTTCAAATCAGATACCTCCATGGATGGTCATTTCGTTAAAAGAAAGTGTATCATAAATGAAAGCAGTTTGCAAATTCGTGTTATTGCTGTTCTATGATTGATATGGTATAGTATGCTTAGAGAAAGAACAGCATAGGAGGAAATGATATGGAGCAGGAACATAAGAAAGGGTTAAATGCGGATTTAGTATGGGGAGATTTGATGAGCTGCTGCAGAAGCGAGAATGTATGCGGGCAGTGTCAGCAGGGAAATTGTACAATAGGCTTTGCGAAGCAATGTATCAAAGATTATCAGAAAGAGCCGAAAAAAGAAGTAGCAGGCGGAAATGAGAATGTTCCTACGACAGATTTTAAAGTATTTGATGAAACAGAGCTGGAAACGGCAATTGCACATATTTTGAAAGAGTGCAAGGACTGTAAAGAGGACCATACGGAAAACTGTATCATTAATGTTGTTCGTAATTGCTACGAAGTCGGACTGCTGGGTGATGTGCAGCCCTATGAAGGAAGTGCGCTGCAGTACTTAATGTATTTGAAAAATAATTTCCCGGACAAGTCTTTGCTTATTGCCGATATTTATGCAAGATAAACAGCACGAAGGAGAACGTTATATGACATTAGACCAGATTGCAGTCGGGCAGGAGGCTGTCATTGTACAGGTAGGCGGCGAAGGAGAGCTTCGCTGCCGCTTTTTGGACATGGGTTTGATTCCAAAAACTAAAGTAAAAGTAAGAAAAGTGGCGCCGATGGGAGATCCGATTGAAATACAGCTAAGAGGATATGAACTGACCATTCGCAAAGAGGATGCTCAGAAAATAGAGGTAAAGGACGAAAAGAAGTCATGATATACGCATTAGCAGGCAATCAAAATTGCGGAAAAACGACATTGTTTAATCAACTGACCGGCTCTAATCAGCATGTAGGGAATTTTCCCGGTGTTACGGTAGACCGGAAAATGGGAGAAATCAGGGGAGAGAAAGGGGATGCGGTAGTCGATCTGCCGGGCATCTATTCGATTCGTCCCTACAGCAGAGAAGAAATTGTCACAAGAGACTTTATTTTGAATGAGAAGCCGGACGGTATCATCAATATCGTGGACGCAACCAATATTGAAAGAAATCTTTATCTGACGCTGCAGCTTTTGGAAATGCATATTCCGATGGTGCTTGCACTCAATATGATGGATGAGGTGCGGGGAAACGGCGGTATGATAGATATAAAACAGATGGAGGCACAGCTCGGCATTCCGGTCATTGCAATCAGCGCCATCAAAAATGAGGGCGTGGAGGATTTAATACATGCCATCAGAGAAGTATCCGGAAAACATATCTATCCGGCAGTGACGGACTTTTGTGAAAAGGGACCTGTGCATCGCTGTATTCATGCGGTCAGCCATCAGGTGGAGGACCATGCGGAGAAAATAGGAATGTCTCCGCGGTTTGCGGCAAGTAAGATAGTAGAAGAAGATAAGGATATTATAGAACGTCTCGATTTGTCTCAAAATGAATTGGAACTGATGGAACACAGCATTGTAGAGATGGAGCAGGACAGCGAAATGGACAGAAATGCCGCGCTTGCCGATATGCGTTATACTTTTATTGAGAAAGTATGTGAAAGCGCGGTGACGAAATGCAGCGAAAGCCGGGAGTATAAAAGGAGTGTCAGGATAGATACCGTCCTGACCGGAAAATATTTTGCCATTCCTGTTTTTTTACTGATTATGCTGCTTATTTTCTGGCTGACGTTTGGCGTGATTGGAGCTTTTTTAAGTGATTTGCTGAGTATGGGCATTGATGCATTATCCGCCTGGACGGATGGCGCGCTTACGGCATACGGTATTAATCCGGTCGTGAAAAGCCTTGTGATAGACGGTATTTTTACGGGCGTAGGAAGCGTTCTCAGCTTTCTGCCGGTTATTGTGGTGTTATTTTTCTTTCTTTCTATTTTGGAAGATTCCGGCTATATGGCGAGGATTGCATTTGTGATGGACAGGCCGCTTCGTAAGATCGGTCTATCCGGGAAAAGTTTTGTTTCCATGCTGATTGGTTTCGGATGCAGTGTTCCGGCAGTTATGTCCAGCAGAACGCTTTCTTCGGACAGGGATAAAAAAATGACAATTATGCTCATTCCTTTTATCAGCTGCTCGGCGAAAATCCCGATTTATGCTTTGTTTACGGCAGCATTTTTCCCTGAACATCCGGCGCTTGTTATGATAGGCTTATATATCACGGGTATTATTGTCGGACTGCTTGTAGCAATCATTTTAAATCATACGATATTCAGAGGAAATTCCATGCCTTTTATGATGGAACTGCCAAATTATCGTTTCCCGTCTGCTAAAAGTGTAGCGCTGCTCATGTGGGACAAGGCGAAAGATTTTTTACAGAGAGCATTTACCATTATTTTTCTGGCGACATTAGTCATCTGGTTTATGCAGACCTTTGACAGCAGACTGAATGTTGTCACAGACAGCAAAGATAGTCTGCTTGCAATGATTGGAAAATATCTTGCGCCGATTTTTACGCCGCTTGGTTTTAATGACTGGCGTGTAGCAACCTCTTTAATCAGCGGATTTACGGCAAAAGAAGCGGTAGTCAGTACATTGGGTGTTTTAACGGGCGCGGCGATGGGTAATTTGAATGAAGAACTGGCAACGATTTTTACACCGGCATCTGCAATCAGCTTTTTGGTTTTTACGCTGTTATATACTCCCTGTGCTGCGGCGGTAGCGACTATTAAACGTGAGATGGAATCTTCATGGAGAGCCTTGGCAGTCGTATTGATGCAGTGCGGTGTTGCATGGGTATGTTCTTTTGTCGTTTACCGTATCTGCTTACTGTGCTTTTCGTAACCATTTATAAAAAAACTACATAGAATGAAAATAGATGCCAAAGATATCAAAATATGTACATAAGTAGGAGGAAAATGATGGACTTTAACGCGGTATATCACAGAGCAAACGATAATTATTGTTATCCGCTTGATGAAAACAGACTGATTATCAATATCAAAACAGGTTATGACGTAAAATATGTCAATCTGATTCATGGTGATCCTTTCAGCGCAGGTATTTTGGGCGGCGGAGAGACGTGGTCGGGTGAGCCTGTCAACATTCCTTTTAAGAAAAGATTAAAGAATCAGGTATGGTGGACAACAACAATCGAGCCTCCGTATAAGAGATTAAAGTATTATTTTGAACTGCAGACCGAGAACGAGAGATGGTTTTATTTTGAAGACGGTTTTGTTTCGGAGGCACAGATGCAGTTAGAGGGACGAAGCAGGCAGTGTTTCGTATTCCCCTGGATGAATCCGGCGGATATACCGGTAACGCCGTCATGGGTAAATGAAACGATTTGGTATCAGATTTATCCGGAGCGTTTCTGTAACGGGGATGCGTCTATTAATCCGGAAGGTGTGCTGCCGTGGAGAAATAAAGGCGCTGTCACCAATGAAGAATTTTTCGGCGGAGATTTGGCAGGTATTATTTCAAAACTGGATTATATCAAAGACCTTGGTATATCCGGATTATATTTGACGCCGATTAATGAAGCGCCTACGTCTCATAAATACGATACGGCGGATTATTGTAAAATTGATTCCCATTTCGGCTCGGAAGAGACAATGAAGATGCTTGTGGAAGAGTCGCATAAACGCGGAATCCGGGTAATGCTTGACGGTGTATTTAATCATAGCGGAGAGTGGTTTGCACCTTGGCAGGATGTGAAAAAGAACGGTCCCTCATCGGAATATTGGAACTGGTTTATGATAAACGAATGGCCTTTTAAGGAAGAGGGAGGCTGCGCGAAATCCAAACAGTATTATACATTTGCTTTTTATGATAAGATGCCCAAGTTAAATACGAATGAACCGAAAGTACGTGAATATTTACTTGATGTTTGTGAAAACTGGGTAAAGGAATATGATGTGGATGGTATCCGTCTGGATGTGGCAAATGAAATTTCCCACAGATTTTGCAAGGAACTGCGTATCCGGCTGAAAGCCATAAAACCGGATATCTATATTCTGGGAGAAATCTGGCATGATGCAATGCCGTGGCTTCGGGGAGATGAATTTGATGCGGTAATGAATTATCCGCTTGGGGAGAGTATTAAGGATTTCTGGATTGATAAGAGTTTGACAAACGAGGATTTTGAATATACGATTAACCGCTGCTATACCGGATATATGCAGCAGACAAATGATGTATTATTCAATTTACTGGATTCCCATGATACAAAAAGACTGCGCTCGGATGTACGGAATCTGGATGAGTATTTCCAGCAGCTTGCGGTATTATTTACAATGCCCGGCAGTCCCTGTATTTTCTATGGTACGGAGATTGCAATGGAGGGTGGATATGACCCGGACTGCAGACGCTGCATGCCGTGGGAGGAAATCGAGGCAGGCGTATATGAACAGAGGATGGAGATTGTCAGAAATCTTCTCCGACTGCGAAATGAAGAACCGCTTTTAAGAGGGCGCGATTTCCATTTTCCGAACCGGATTAACAGGGCAAGAGTCATTGAGTTTTGTAAAATGGGATGGATTGACCAATATGTAGAAGTTATTATCAACTGCGAAGAGGAAGATATAGAAATTACAAGAGAAGGAGAGCTTCTTTTCTCCAGACATTATATTGACTCGACGCTGTTAAAAAATGGTATTATCATCCGTAAAATCAATAAGTCATAAAAAGCAGCGCGTGTCGGACTCAAAATGTAAGCTGTAAGGAGACATATCATTTATGGAGTTATTCTTAGGACTCATGATTCCTTTTCTGGGAACTTTTGCAGGAGCTTCCTGCGTCCTTTTTATGCGAAACAGTCTGAACGCTTTATTGGAAAAGATATTGCTTGGCTTTGCCTCA
>CAMWMM010000318.1 GCA_947175285.1 uncultured Lachnospiraceae bacterium | reverse complement strand
CCGATATATCCCACGCGGCGAGGGGCGTACATGCTCAGCATGAAGTTACTTATGTCATGAAGGAGGCCCGCTCCTGTCTTTTTCTGAAATCTGTACAAACGCCAAAAATGTCCCAGATTGTTCCCCCTCGAATAATCAATAATCTTTCTTCTGATGCTCATAGCAGTCTCCTTACTGTTCCAGATATAAGCCTATCAGCTTCTCTAACATTTCCGGGAAAGACAGACCGATTCCCTTCATCATGTTAGGATAACGGCTGTGGTCGGTAAATCCGGGAATAGTGTTCACCTCATTGAATACAATTTCTCCGAATGGCGTATAAAACATATCTACCCTTGCAAAACCGGAACATCCCAAAGCCCTGTAAATAGTCATCGCCGCTTCCTGTATCCTTTTTTCCTCGTCTGCTCCAATCCTTGCCGGCATATGGATTTTCGAAGATTTCAGCGTATATTTCTCCGTATAATCAAAAAAACCTCCCGACAACTCGATTTCGTCAACCCTTCCGACAGTCAGTGCATCAGTGCCAAGTACGGCACAGCCCACTTCAAACCCGTTTACTTCCTCCTCAACAATGACCTCCGCATCATGTTCAAATGCAAACTCTATTGCAGCATCCAGCTTTGCCTTTTCCGTTATCCTTGTGATTCCGAAAGATGAACCCGCACGGACAGGCTTTACAAAAAGCGGATATTCCAGCCCGCTTTCAATTTTGTTTAGAGCAGCTTCTTTGCCGGAACGTCTGAAAGTTATTGATTTTGGAACAGATATCCCCGTAAGGCTTACGAGCTTATGCGCCCTGTCTTTATCCATGCAGATTGCTGAGGAAAGCGTATTACAGCCGATAACAGGAAGTCCTGCCAGTTCAAAAAGTCCCTGTAAAGTGCCGTCCTCTCCGTTCTTTCCATGTAATATAGGAAATATCAAATCTGCTTTTATGACACGGTACTTTTCGTTGGTAAGTTCTAAAAATCCTCTCACGGAAGGTTTAAGCGAAACAGCTGCCGAAAACAGGTTTTCCCAGTCTTCAAACCATGTATTGCTGCCTATTTTCTCCCTTTCTCCTGTATAGTGATACCATTCCCCGTTTCTGGTAATCCCGATTAGAATGACATCGAATTTATCTTCATTAATATTTTTAAGAACTGATAATGCTGACTGTAACGACACCTCATATTCCGTGGAATTACCCCCAAAAATAACAGCTATTCTCTTTTTAGTCATTTTGTGTACCGCCTTCTTCAATTTTTATTCCATCCGGAAGCTTATAGGTCATCTCACATCGATTGACATACAGCTCCCTCTCCGTCTGTGTTCCGGTCTTTCTATCCGTTTCGGTGCGGCAGACGGATGCAGTCTGATAGATTTTATTGCCCTGTTTTCTGTATGAAACAGATGAATTATATACGGAATACGCAAGGTCTACGGCATTTTGTGATAAAATGCGTCCGTACATTTTTTTATCATCAAAACTAATCTCAATCTGAAACGTATGATTTGTTTCATTGCGTACTTTCAAATCTAGCCAGCCCTCGCTCACTGTTGCATCCGTTCCGCAGGGTAAGTCCTCATCCGCCCCCGGAAATGATTTAACTGCATGTCCGTGCCGTTCCGCAATCGTAAGCGGCGTGTGCAGAAACATCCAGAAAAGCATATCGCTTAACATGCACAGCCCTCCGCCGTATGATGCGACAGTTTTCCCGTCAACAAGGTTTAATCCGTCCTTGTATTTTTCCACACGGTCCGCCCATCTTACAAGCTGCCAGAAAGAAAAGGTTTCATCCGGCTTAATAACAAGCCGGTTAATTGTCCTTGCGGCGAGTTTAAGATTGTGCACCTTGTTTATCTGATATTGCATATCAAACCCGCTTTTTTCATTCAGCATTGTTATCGAAGTCTCAAACACCGGATAAGGCAATGAACTTTCAGCAATTCTTTTCGCATAGTGACATCCGTCTTTTTTCATCTTATAATAAAAAAATTTCTTTCTCTGCCATTTACGGAGCGGAAGCAGAAAAGGAAATATCTGTGTTACTCTTTTTCTTGACATACAACTCCTCCGTCCTTTTTTCAAAATAAAAGCACTCCTGTTATTGATGCTATCATTGTACCAATAACAGAAGTGCAGTTTATTTGTTTCCGCACAAAGTATTCTTCTGATTTCCTATAGAAATTCTTACGATTTACCTACGAAACCGGCAGCGTGACTATAAACGTGGTCGTCTCATTTTCACTTATTGCCGTAATTGTCCCGTTATGAAGCTCAACAATCTGCTTTGCAATGGCAAGCCCCAGACCTGCCCCGCCGCTTTGTGTGCTTCGGGAAACATCCAGCCTGTAGAACTGCTCAAATATCCGTTCCAGTTTTGCTTCCGGAATGGTATCGCCGTGATTGGAAAATATAATTACTACGTTTTCAGCATTTTCGGACACCGTTATGTCAATATCCGTTCCTTCAAAACTGTAAATAACCGCATTTTTTAAAAGATTGTCAAATACACGCTGGATTTTATCCGCATCACATTTAAGCATCATATCCTCCGGCACCTTAAGATTACAGTTCAGGTTTTTCTCCTGAAGCATTGGCTGAAATTCAAACAAAAGCATTTCTAGCAGACGCGATAGATTGATTCTGCCGTATTGGAGCGTGATATTCGACAAATTAAACTTTGCTATTTCAAAAAACTCGTTAATCAAATCTTCAAGGCGTTCCGCCTTATCCAAAGAAACGGAAAGATATTTTTGTCTCAGCTCCTCGGATATATCCTCCTCGTCACGTAAAAGGTTCAGATAGCCGATAACGGAAGCAAGAGGCGTTTTTAAATCATGGGCAAGATACATGACCATATCATTTTTTTGCTGTTCCGCTAACTTCATGTCCAGTTTCTGTTTTTCAAAGGTATGTTTTATGGTATTTATTTTCTTTTCCGTTGCGGAAAGCTCCGGCGACAAGGAGACGTTTTCCGAGTTTTCGTTAATTAAATCATCAATTCCCTGGTTAATTTCCATAAAATATTTTGTTAACCGATTTAAATAAATACGGAATACGACAAAAAAAATAACGGCTACTCCTACAACAAATATAAATTCAAGATGATTGCGGAATGTCCATTGGTATAAAGTTCTTGCCGCATCATAGTCCAAACGGAACCAATGTTGATTTATGTTAACCATCTGCTCCCCAAAGCTGCCCTGCAGAAGTGCACCACTCAAACAGATAAGACTGATTGCAATAATAACACTCCATAGTATATGAAAAAAAATCTTTATCTTAATTTGTCTGAAATCGTCTGTTTTTTTCACTGTCTTATTTTTCAATTGTATATCCAACTCCCCATACATTTACTATGAATTTCGGTTTCTTTGCCGACTCATTCATCTTCTCCCGCAAGCGGCCTATATGAGCCATGACCGTATTATTGTTGTTCAGATATTTTTCACCCCATACCGCCTCGAATAATTCCTCTGACGGAACAACCATACCCTGATGTTCACACAGATACCATAGAATCCCAAATTCAATCGGCGTAAGCTGCAATTCTTTTCCATATAAGAAACACTTATGAGTATCCTTATTAATCAACAGTCCCCTGATATCATATTCGTTTACTTCGGCAGCTTTTTTCCCGGCAAGATTGTTATAGCGCACATACCGTCTTAATTGTGTTTTTACTCTGGCTGTCACCTCTAACGGGTTAAACGGCTTTGTAATATAATCATCAGCGCCTATCGTCAGACCCATGATTTTATCTCCATCTCCCGACTTTGCCGTAAGCATGATGACAGGATAATAATGTTTTTCCCTGATTTTCTGACAAATCCGGAAACCGTCAATATCCGGCAGCATCACATCTATAACAGCCAAATCCAAATCTGTCTCTTCGATACATTTCAGTGCATCCGCGCCGTTATAGAACTTATATACCGTATAGCCGTCATTTTTCAGATAAAGTTCAATCAAATCCGCTATTTCTTTTTCATCATCCACAACTAAAATATTTTCGCTCATATTTATAACCCTGCCTTTTTCACACTACTATCCCTTTTTTGAAAAATAAAGACATTTTTCAGGGCATGCTTCTATACATTTACCACACCGTATACATTCCGGCGATTTAGATATTTCGCTGATGGAAAGCGCCACCGGACATGCCCTCTCGCAAGCCAGACAGGAAGTACACTGTTCTTTCTCCCAGTGAATCTGCACGAGACTGAAACGGTTAAACAATCCATAGATTGCTCCCA
This sequence comes from uncultured Lachnospiraceae bacterium, assembly GCA_947175285.1. Next base: position 1,894 of record CAMWMM010000318.1, on the reverse strand, counting down.
ATGGACACAAATACTGACAGAAAGGGCGGTATATTTTGACAGAAAGAAGGACTATCACAAGCAATATTCCTAATTTCCAAAAAAACAATCCTCCTACCAGCTTACGAAGCGGCGCGTTTGTAATAAGTAACGGTACCGCGCCAAACAGCGTACCGGACGGGCACAAATACTTACAGAATGCCGGCACCTTGGCAAATCCTCCGAACAGGAACAAAGAGCCGATACCTACTAAAAGAATCAGTACTATGTATTTCCCATATTTCAAAATACGATGCATTGGCAATGTCTTTCTCTTACTAAATACAGGAATCTTGTGTAAAAGGTCCTGTACTAACCCGAAAGGACACAGCCATCCACAGACAAAACGTCCCAGAAGGCTTCCTACAACAAAGAAAAATCCAAGTACGGCAAACGGAATCTGAAAGCCCTGTTTATTCAGTAAAGCCTGCAACGCCCCAATCGGACAGGCGGAAACTGCCCCCGGACAGGAATAACAGTTTAATCCGGGAACACAGATATATTTCAAATTCCCCTGATATATTTTTCCGCTTACAAAACCATGCACATATCCGTTTGTGAGAATCGTAAACAGTAACTGTACTCTTAACCGAAGTTTCTTCATTTCACTCTCACCCGATTCCTATACATTCCATGCAAATCATTACCGCTTTTCTCCATATAATCGCAAATTGCCCCTGCATGGCGCCTATTCCAAGGAACAAAATGCCAACAAGCATCCCCCATAACCAGGCATTGTCCTTACAATTCTTCCAGAAGTGCATTAATTTTCTCCTCCCATGCCGATTTCTTCATAGCGCCAACCACTGTGTCCAAAACTATGCCGTTTTCATCAATAAAAAAGGTAGTCGGTACAGCAGCCACATTCATAAGAAGCGCATTATATATGGACTCATTTAAAAGCAAATGTGTGTAACCGGCCTGCGTCCGCTCAATCAACTCTTCTGCAAGTTCCTGTTCTTCCCCTTCCACAACATCACTGATAATTCCGATAATCCGGAATTCCTCCGCACCATATTCATCAGCCAGTTCTCCAAGTCCCGGCATCTCACTTAAACAGGGGTTACAGTAGGTTGCCCACACATTAACCATAGTAAGTTTTGACTGCGAAAATATATCGGATGTAACAACATTTCCCTCTATATCCGTTCCTGTAAAATCAATCGCTGAGTCAGATTGTTCTGTCTCCGGGGCTGGCTCACTCCCTGCTGATATATCAGCATTTTCCTTTGTGGAACTGTTTTCTGCTGTTATATTAGCATTATCCTTTGTGCAGCCGCTTAAAAAGCAAGCCAAAATAATAAATACTGTCAAAGATATCTTGTTCATTTTGCACATGTTAAATTCTCCTTATGAAACAGCAATGTAATTTTTATAAAATATACTACATTACCTTGATATTTTCAAGTTTCCTGCCGTTTTTGTATTTTTGATTAGTTAATGCTTTATCGAACACAATAAAATAAGCATCCGCATACACATCTTCAACAACCTAACGATGTGTACCGAATGCATATGTATCTCTACTCGATATACTATTTACATTTTTCCAAATACTCTTTTACCAATGCAATTATCTCTTCCGCGATTTCTATCTGCTGTTGACTTTCTGCCTTAGATGCCACATAAAAATCATTATAATCACTTTGTTCTCTAATTAGCGATAATGCACTAATTTTTCGTCCTATATCCCTTGAAAAAATTTCCGTTGCAACAAATTCTTTATTAAAATTAGCCAAATTTGCATCTTTATACTTTCCATTGGCAAATAATTCTTCCGCCTTTCTTGAGGTAAATATCGCAATATCAACATCGGACTCCCTATTATACTCTCCACGAGCATATGAACCATAGACAACTGCTCTTTCAAAATCAT
>CAMWMM010000317.1 GCA_947175285.1 uncultured Lachnospiraceae bacterium | reverse complement strand
TGGGTATCACCCATGAAATGGGTGAAGACCAGGTACTCAACCATTATGAGTATGATGCATGGGGAAACACGACTGTCTGTGAGGAGACAGTTGAAAACCGCTTCCGCTTCAACGGACAGCAGTACGATCCCATAACCCAGCAGTACTATCTGAGAGCAAGATTTTATAATCCAGTCATAGCGCGGTTTACACAGGAGGATACCTACCGCGGAGACGGGCTGAACCTGTATGCGTACTGCCGAAATAATCCGGTTTATTATGAGGATCCGAGTGGACACTGGTGTGATAAAAAGGAAAAAGTGTTCAGGGATCTCATGAAAGAACGTGGGATAACTGATGCGGATTTGGCAAATGATCCTGAACTGAAGCTGCGCATGATGGCGGAAGCTTCAAACATAGTTAAAAATCCCCAAAATCATAATAAAATAAGAGTATATGATGGAATTGATCCAAATGTGCTTAATCAGCAGTATGATATTGTTGTTAAAACTAAAGGTAAAACTAAAGTATATAAGAATATGTCTATTCGATTTAGTGACGATTTAGCAGTTGATATGCCATTTGTAGGAGTTCGAAGAAAGAATTCAAATAGTTTAGGATATTTAAGGGATAATAATTACTATTTTACAGAGTTGTATAAAATGCATCCAGAGTATTTCAGTGCAAGTAATGTAAAACGTATGAACTTAGGGCATGCGCCTGTAAATGATAAACAATTTAGAAGTTATTTCCCTGAGTATGATGTTGCTGGATTAAGGAGTAAACCATTAATTCATCATCACGTAGGTGGTGGACAACAGGCGGTTGCAGTCCCACAAGGAATACATATAGGATCCGGGGGAGTGCACAATAATGAGAAGGGCTTGGGCATATGGCATAATGGATTTTATTGATTGCCATAAAACCTATTGATGAACTTGTTTTAAGAGTGATTTATAATGTGTTTAAGAATGGAGGAGAAATATGTTAAAGGAAGTTTTGAAAAAAAATATTGATGCTTTTTTTAAGGTATATGAAGAAGATTTTAAATCTTTACCCAAATTACCTTACGACGAAGAGGAGCCATCCAATCTGTATGTGGGGGAAGTGGACGAAGAGGAATGGATTCAATGGCAGTATGTTCCGGTGGATAGAATGATTGACTTTTCTAAGTTAGAGAATGAGTATGGTATCCATTTACCACAGGAACTAAAAGAGTACTATAATTCATATTATTTTTTGGAACTATGTGGATTCTTGGATGATAGATGTATACAGCTGGATAAAATTGATGCAACTGTAGATGTTCTAGATGATTTTAGATGTGAACTCGATGATAATGGAAACATGATTACGATTGGAACGGATGATTACAATTGCTCAATATGTGTAAAAATTGACAGTGGATGTGTTATCTCGTATGACTGGGAATATGAGGAAGAATCTGTTCTGGCTGATTCCCTGTCAGAGTTTTTTTCGAAACTAAAACCGAGAAAACAAAGCCAAGAATAAAATATTTTAATTGTAACGTTTTTTGTTAGGTATGCCAATTTCTGGAAAGCCAAAGAAATCCAGGGTTCTCAAAAAATGTGCCATACTTGATTAGATAAGCTATGGCAAAATTATATTTCACAGAAACATTGATTTTATGTCTTTTTCAGCTTATGGTATACCTAATTTGAAATCGTTACAGTTTAAAATATAACGATTCTGGTTTGGTATGCCCATCATTAGAAAACTAGAGAAATCAAAAGTTTAGTAGATTGTGGTAATTGGGTATATCATTACAAAATTATTTTATGTGTAAGTTTTGATTGCACGATTTATGGTATACCTACCCAGATAAGATAAAAACTTAATTTTGCAATAAATATTCTGCAATGGGGCGGGTAATAATGTGACAGACAGGGGCAACAATAACAGTACCTCGAACATGCCTACAACGCCCCAATCAATGTCGTCACGGGCAGCCAGAAGATGGTCTAGACCGAAAAATCAAGAGACAATATCTCCTTGGGTATTGCCACAGTATCAGCTATTACAAGGCTGTATGCCAATTGTCGGGAAAGAGATACTAGCTAATATGCATGATATAGTGCGTCAATATATTGTGATCTTAAATGGAGATTATAAAGGGGAAGTGTGGATGGTTGATGATACAACAATAGAACGAATATATAGTACAGAGATACCTATAAAAGCGCTAACCATTATGGAGGTTATTGCCTATGGAGGCGTGTAATGGAGTATAGAAAAAGTAATATAGGTTCGGGGGATTGTCTAGGATATACAGCAGTGATGCCACGGATATCAGGTTCAGGAGCGGAAGGTGGACGGTATCCTCAGGTGTAAAACAGTGGGACATGTATAGTAAAAAAGCAGGTTTCAAGCGATTTTTATTTAACCGTTATTATCTGGTGATCTTGTCCTGGCAGCAGTGTGGGTTGTGGTCCTAGTGACCTATATCCTGCTTGCGATTATAGCAAAAAAGATGTTAAGAGGACAGAGGGGGGAAGATATCATCTGTGATACATGTGGCATATCCTTTGTTAATACTAGAGATAGAAGAGAAAGGCAGGAGATAGGAAATGTCTTTATGGTTGAGGACACCATCAACCGCAGAATCCGAGTGAGCGATAACACGGGAGCGTCAGTACAGTACCAGTGCATCCGCGAGGAGAGGAAGCTGTCGGATATGCAGGTGCAGACAGCCATCTACGAGTACGATAAGACAGGAAGGCTTATAAATGAGGCGGCCTTAACTAGGGAAAAGGACGGAAGGCTTGAATTTGCAGTAACACGCTACGAGTATGATAGGACAGGGAACTGCATTCGCATACCGCTGCCAGAAGGAGGCTAGGCACTGCCTGAATATGATGCGCGAACAGGCTGGCATCGGAGATGCATGTTGATACGAAGGGCGGAATCCACAGCTACACTGAGATAAGGTATAACAGGGAGGGACATGTCGCAGAGAAGACAGACCGCAACGGCATCACGACGTAGCTGGAAGATTGACGAAAAATGCTTGTGTATTATGTACGAACTATGTTATACTTTTCACAAGATAGTTACAATTAGAAAATAGACCTATAAGTTATTAGGCATTTTGTGTATTGTGTGATTATCTGGTAGTGCAATATGCCGACATGATGAAAAAATGGAATGGAGGGGATTAGATGGAAGAACAGGAATATGAGATAAAAGGTACAGTGGAAGGGATAATTAAAGTCCTACGCAATGATTTTGATATGCCCTTAGATGAAGCAAGATTTTTTGTATATAATATGCTTACCCAGCATAATAGAGACATAGTTGATAAGGAGGAAATGGATGCATGGTATTTGTCAGAGGGTGATAAGTATGAAGGGCAGATATCGAACACGCATTTAGTTATAAATTTTACTAATGCAAAAAAAGGTCTATATCATACTGCATACATATTTTTCGCAAAGTATTTTTTTCTGAGGGGCATTGATCTGACATTGATTGGGGCAGACTTGGTGTATATTGTCGGATCAGCGATCAGGAAATTGGCGGATACAGATTACTGCGTTTACGCGCGTATAATAGAATTGTGTATGGAAAATAAGAACAGATATTTTAAAGAAGATGATATTGTGACCGCAAACAGTCATGGTAAATGTGATTATAGGGAAGAAAATTGGAAATGTACTTATCTGGGCAGTGATGATGCCTGCACATGTAATGCGGAGAAAGTTCAGATTTCGTTTAACAGCTTGGAAAAACAGAATATCATTCAAAAGGTTGGCGAACGCTGGCAGCTGGTACGATAGATAAATATGTAGGAGAGAGGTTTTAGATTATGACTTATGATAAAGGGCAGTTATCAGACGTGCCAGATACGTCCCAGAATGTTTTGGTTATTGCTTCGGAAAAGGAACTGATGAACTTTTTAATGGATATATTGGAAATTGGGAATGGTATAGAATCAGAGGAAACTCTTCAAAAGATCAAATCATATAGAATTTTGTTCTCCTTTTTGAGCAGGATTTCAGTGCTGACTATTGTGATAGAGGATAAATATGTAGACAGGATTTATAGAGACAGTTTTTATATGCATTTTTCTTGTAAACACGGAGATTATAGCAGATTTTGTAAAAGATTGTTTCTTTTTTGGGGTGATGTTTTTGAAGATACAGAAAAGCAGATGTTCTCAGAACTTGATGCGAACGACCTTCAGAAGCGATTTATAGGGACTGTTGTAATACGGCCATTAATAGAAGGGAAAGTAGGACGGTCATTAATTAACCCCTATTTTATTTTGGGCAAAGCAGACACATATCTGCGTTATGCAAAGTATTCGGCAACAATCTACGGAATACGTCTGCGTATCAGTGCATTTCCATTCTCTATGCAGGACGGGGAGACCACGACTTGCGCTGAGATAACCATACTGAATCTGATAGATTATTTCAGCAGAAAGTATTCTGAATATAAGAATATTCTTCCCAGCCAAATCGCGGAGATAGTCAGGGAAAATGATTTTGAAAGAACCCTGCCGTCACGCGGGTTAAAATATTCGTTGATAACCAAGGTGTTTTCAGAGGCGGGATTCTATCCAAGACTGTATGGAAAAAATGCTTTTTCTGATATGTCGCAGTTTAAACGTGTGATGCACTACTATATAGAATCGGGGATTCCCGTTGCGGTCGGTGCAAAAGTTGATGAAAAGACAAAACATTCCATTATATGTATCGGGCATGGCAGACTCCGTCATGAAGATATTGGCAGGAAGATATATGCTGTTTTTGACACAGCAGCAGGCAGTCATATCTGGCTGGTTGATTCATCTGATCTGTGCAGCGATTATATAGTGATGGATGATGGAAGTGCCCCATATGGAGAGTGTGAATGGAAGGTGAAGGAACCACATGATATCAAGAAACCGAACAAATGTATGATGGGCAGTTATGAGCCAGAGATGTTGATGGTTCCTCTATCTAAAAGGATGTTTCTGGAGGCACAGGACGCATATGATATCTGTACATCGGCATTGGCGAGCAAGAAGGTAGGGATTCGAAGATTTTATCCGAAAGTAGGGACAAGGGAAGATCCAGTTATAATACGAATATTTATGTGTTCGTCGAGAAATTATAAACAGAGACGTATTACAAATTTTAGCAACAGGAACAAAGAAGTATGCATAAGGTATCAAAAGCTGCGTCTACCTAAATTTATCTGGGTGTGTGAAATTTATGACAAGGAGGGGTATATCAATGGCAGGGCAAAGGGGGAACTTGTCATAGATGCGACAGCTTCGCCAGATTACGGTGAAAAAAGTATACTTCTGGTACATTATCCATATCATATCATGGTTTGTAGAAAGAATGTTGAGAATGTGGATAAGATTTTTGATGAAGATGAGACGTTTGATAAAGTTCATGATTGGGAGCAATTTAATGGGTATGACCATAATCTGTTTCAAACTGAGAAACTAAAGTAAAATGTATGAATAACAGAAAAAACAGGAAATATAGTTAATGGTGCAGGTGTTTTCTGTCAGGATTGTTAAGCTAAGTTGCACTTTTTACCACATCTTGATTGACAATTCTTCTGCAGACGCATATAATAAGAAAATCAAATTAGAATAGGAGAATAAGATATGGCTATAGAAAGAATAAAATTAAATTATAAATCGGCTGTTCCAAATATACCCCCAGTAGAAAAGATTCCTGTTCCCAGCAGTCATATGGAGGAACTTGGAAGATCAATTAGACAGAAGGTAAGACAGAATGAGGCTGAACGCGCTGCAAGCATAGAGGCTGCGGGTAAGTATACGGTCCGTTGAATTTATTGATAATGGTTAACTGAAAGAAGGCTGTTGGGATGTAGTGCAACAGAAGCAGGAGCATTTTGAGAAAATGGAGTGCTCCTGTTTTTGTTTGCAGAACAGAGTGGTATGGTGAGTCACTATGCCACAGGGTAAAGTGTCGTTCGGCACTTTATTTGATACCATTTTCGTAGAATTAAATGAGTGTAGTTCTTGCCGTTATTTGATGGTATTCCCTCCAAACTTGGAAGTCAAGGCTTCCCTAAACCGGCTAAAGGCCTTGACTTCCAAGTTTGGAGGGAATGAAGTATAGTTAAGCGGCAAATTAAATGAGAGTGTTTCACGCTCCAATTAATTCTACGGAAAACCCCTGTTTTTGG
>CAMWMM010000316.1 GCA_947175285.1 uncultured Lachnospiraceae bacterium | reverse complement strand
CAGCATCTTTTGTGTGATGCCGTCTATGTCCCGTTCCAGCTTTGCCAAAGATGTAGCCCCTAAACGCAGCCGCCATAAAATGATCGGCTTCCATTTTCCCTTGATCATGTCATGCACAAGCTCCAAAGGGCAGGTATATTCTGTGCGCATTTTCATAGGCAGATACTCCTTTCGCTCTCATCATATGCCTTTTTTGCCGCTGGTCAATACCAACCGCTTCTGTATTATCATAATTCCATTATGTTTATGCCGTATTACTCGTCCTATACAGAGAAGCCGTATTATATATGTATCTGAAAATCCCCAAAGTCAAATACACCGTTTCCCTGTTTCAGTTTTCCTTCATCCGATAATCTGCTGAATCCATTTTCAATCCTGCTGATAATGTCAACAGGAATACCCAGTTGGTGGTGCCCTGGAAAAATCCGGTTTATGCTTAGATTCTGTATTTTCCTTACAGACTGCCAAAATAGCTGCGGGTCTGTGGATGGGTAAAACGCATCAAGGCAGCCTTTATATATCAAGTCACCGGAAAACAAATATTTTCTATCCGGCTCATAAAAACAGCAATGCCCCGGCGAATGTCCGGGAGTATGGATAACGATCAGCTTCCTGCCCCATATATCCAGGCAGTCACCATCACGCAGAATCCGCTGCGGTGTTCCATTAAAAATCTGATAATCCTCAATTACAAAGTTTTCCGGAAAATCACATGTTTTACACGTCAGATTTCTTTTTACTGCCTGTAAAGGGATTGGAAATCGGACTGATAACCAGTCCTTCTCTGCCTCATGGACTGCAATATTCTCAAAATATTTATGCCCTCCGATATGATCCCAATGGACATGGGTGGTAACCACCACGACAGGTAATGTTGTCAAACTCTCCACAACATTCTTTATATTTGCGACTCCCAAACCTGTATCAATCAAAATGGCTTTTTCTGTTCCGCATAACAAATAACAATGAGTTTCCTCCCAATGCTTGTATTCACTGATGGCAAAAGTGTCATTATCAATTGCTTCAACTGTAAACCAATCTGTCATATTTCCATCTCCCTGAACGTGCCGGCAATTCCTCCCACAAAGCTCCACTGGCGCTGCATATAGGATTTCAGATTTTCCGTACTTTTCCGATAAGCCTCACAACCTATTGACGGATCATTAAAATGCCCCATAATTGCAGAAGCAGCGCAGTACCCGCTCTCCATTCCGGCAGATATCCCTTCGCCCATAGGATTCAAAAATCCGGCAACTTCCCCGGCAAAAACGATACGCCCAATACCATAATCTACACGACACCCCGGACGGATATGCGGCATCAGCCACTTCTTACTCTTAGTCTGCCTGCTAATACTCAGGTGGTGCTTCTCCTCCATATAGGCAATAAAGCGCCCGTAATAATGACTGATCTTATCCATATCCTTTACGGATACCCCAAGCACCAGCAGGTCATCCTTTACATTGAACCACGCATCATATTCCGACAGCTCCGGCTGCAGGTACGCATAGAAGTAATGCGGGTCTAAATCTATGCTGCCCTCGTTAAATGTCTGGAATGTTGTTATGTATCCGGGAACCTCTCCGGTAATCTTTCGTTTCAATGTCCCTACAACGCCCTCACAGTCCAAGACGTACCTTGCGTTTTCCGTATAATTTTCCTCCCCGTGCAAGATGACTTCCACAACCCCATCCCGTTCTGTGCATGAAAGAGCCGCTACGCCATCCCTGACTTCCGCACCGCTCTCCTTTGCCTTTTTAGCAAGCCATCCGTCAAAATGGCTGCGCCACACATTAAGCCCTTCCTGCTCGAAACGGTATTCTTTCCCTTTGTCACTTGTGAATATCATGCCTCTGTTATCCGTCGGGGTACACATGGCAGACTCCGGCACATCTTCACCAAAATAAGTCCTCACAAGCTCCATTGATTTCTTTATCAGAACACCTGAACAGGACTTATATCTTGGCATCCTGAACTTCTCCACCAGAAGAACTTTGTAACCCTTTTCCGCTAAGACCTTGGACGCCGTGCATCCCGCAGGCCCCGCTCCTACCACTATCACATCATACATCTGCATACCACCCTTTCTGCTCTTTTCTATTACTTCGGCAGAATACCGTTCCTGCTAAAGCAAAAATACCCACTGATTATACCATAGAAATTTCCTTATCCTAAAGATTTCAGGTTCCTGCGGTATTCCGCCATTTCCTCCTCACTTACCGTATCCATGATGTGCTGCAGCTCACTGACCACCAAATCCCTCTCCTTTGGCAGATAGGCAGTGACCGGGTAAAAATTTGAACTGGAATTGGCAAACAGGTGTGCCCGTATCTGCAAGTTCTGGATAAACATCTGTAACTCCTGCAGGCGCTCTTTCTCCCCGGCAGGAACAAATCTGCCCTCCTGCTCCATGCGGTACAGCTTGGTGTCCGGAAACAGCGTAAGGGAATCTACCGAGATAAAATAAGGATTTAATTGACTGAACAGCTTTGCACTGTTTACCGCATTTTTGCTTCCCTTGCCCTTCCCCGCAAGCCCGGTCATGTAGACAAAATAGTATTCAATCCCTGCCTCGTCCAGTTTCCGGCACTGTTCCAGAATATCAGCTGCCGTATATCCCTTACCCGCCAGCGCAAGCGTGTCATCATCCCCGCTCTCCGTTCCAATGCTCAGTCCGTTTATCCCCATTGCCCGGAGCTTCTTAAGCTGCCACACTTCCTTGTCCCTAATATCCCTTATGCTTGCGAACATCGCCATCGTCTGGCATTTGATAAGATAATCCCTCACCGTGAGCGCCCGTAGTTTCAGGTTCTCATAGCTCATGGCAAACGGGTTCGCCCCCGTCCAGAAGATGCGCCTTGCATATGGCTGGTAGCTTTTGATCTCCTCTAAGTCTTCCTTGAACTCCTCTATTGGGGACATACGGAAACACTCGCCTTTATAAAGGCTGCAGAAACTGCATTTTTTATATGTGCATCCGGATGTTGCCTGAATGATGACGGAATGCGCCTCGTAAGACGGCCTCCATGTCCTTCCCGTAAAATGCAACTTGAATCACCTCCCCTACAGATGGTGGACGCTCTCACGGTAACACCGCAGTTCATCCTCGCCCACATTCTTTATGACATCATCGAGGAACGCCAGCAGCTTCCCCCTGTCCTTTGGAAGCACCCCCTGCATCTGGAACGCATTGGATGCCCCAAGCGCTGCAAAAGCCGTGGGGATTTCCAGATTCTCCACCAGCGCCCGGACTTCCCTGTATTTTTCCGTTTCGCTTTCCTCTTTCCAGTTCCCATGCCGGATTTCCTGATAAAGTCCTGAATCGGAATATATCGTCAGCATGTTCGCGCCGATCAGCAAAGGATGGAGCTGGTTGCACACAGCGGCGGTGGCTCTTGCCCCGTCCTCCCCATGCCCTGCGCCGGATATGCCCGTCAGATAGAAAAAGCTGTAACGGATGCCCGCCTTGTCCAGCCGCCCGCACTGTTCCAAAATGTCAGCCGCAAGGTATCCTTTATCCATGAACCGCAGCGCCTCGTCATCTTCTGTTTCGATGCCGATTGTCAGTCCGTCATACCCTGCATCGTGCAGGGCAGTAAGTTCCTCGTCCGATTTCAGGGTAACATCCGTCACCCTCGCAAAGCTGCCAAAGGTCTCCATTCCCGGAAAATATTTGTGTACCAATTCCGCAATCTCCATCAGCCTGTCATATTTCAGCACAAACGGGTTCGCTCCTGTCAGGAAAGTCCGTGACACCTTCCTCCCCGGAAAACGACGGTACATCCCCTGCGCCTCTTTTAAATCCGCCTCAATATCCTCAATCGGCGACATCCTGAACCGAAAAGGCAGGTCAGCGTAAAGTGTACAGAATTTACATCTGTGATGTGTGCAGCCTGCGGCAACTTCCAAAAGCAGGGAAGATGCCTCATAAGGCGGCCTCCATATGGTTCCTGTGTAGTGCATCATTCATTCCTCCTCGTGTCATAACTCAAGCGGATATCCTCTTTTGCACTAAGTTACCTCTAAAGCTCCACAGAATCAAGTACTGTCTTTTTTTGGTAGTAGTATTCTTTTTCATACCTTTTGCAAAAAGGATACTATCTATCAAAAATAACCGTATCTTGATTTTTCCCCACTGCCGGAATATACTGGTGGAAAAGAGGTGGTATGAAATGGCTGAAAACAAGTTCAACAATGAAGAGACAGTTGCTCGCTGCGTACCCATGAGCAGGCTCCAGTCCGTAATCGGCGGCAAATGGAAAATACTGATCTTGTGGTATGTGTCCTTTTACAAAGTCCAGCGGTTCGGGGAGCTGATGCGCAGACTTGACGGAATCACACAGTCTACGCTGACAAAACAGCTCCGGGAACTGGAAAGCGACGGGTTCCTCCATCGGGAGATTTACAAGGAAATTCCGCCGAAAGTGGAATATTCACTTACCGCGTTTGGAGAGAGCTTCATCCCTGTCCTGCAGACGATGATGACATGGAGCGAAACATACCTCTGCCCGGATTACCAGAATCCTTATGAAAAATAACGCAGACCGCCCAGCCTGCCTATGGAAAAGACAGACCACCGCATTTAATAGATTTTTGTTAGAAATATAAGTTTAATTGTTGTATTATATTAGCGGTACAAATCAGGAAAGTAAATAAAGCATCAAAAGTTGCTTTATAATAAATGACAAAGATAAAAACACAACGCACTACGGTGTAGAGTTGGTAGGTAGTCCAACCGTACTTGAAAAAAGTATAAGTAGCCCTCCCTCCTTGGGACGTCCATTCTTTGTCCATAACACACAATAAAAGGAGGGTTTCGTTATGGACAAAGCTTCGGCAAAACTTACTGTATTCTTTGAAGAATCATTTTGGGTAGGAGTTTTTGAGCGCATATCAGACGAAAAATTATCTGTATGCAAGGTGACATTTGGAGCAGAGCCTAAAGATTATGATGTATATGATTTTATTCAAAAGAATTACTACAAGTTAAAGTTTAGTCCTGCTGTTGATGTCACTGTAAAAAAGGTTGCCAGTAATCCGAAAAGATTACAAAGAAATGCAAAAAATCAGGTACAGAGTATCGGTATTGGAACTAAGTCACAACAAGCACTTCAATTACAGCGAGAAGAAATGAAAACAGAGCGTAAAAAAATCAGCAAAGAGCGAAAAGAAGCTGAACAAAAACGAATGTTTGAATTGAAACAGCAAAAACGAAAAGAAAGGCATAGGGGCAGATAATGCCCCGCTTTTATTTCAGTTTATCAATCAGTACCACAATAATAAAATAAGTTACACAAGATCAGAACATATAGATAATTAGTCTATCACATCATATATCTGCATACCTGCGATTTTTCATAGCTGGTCTCATTACTGAATGGCTTCTTCTGCTTCGCCGTTGATTTCAATCATGTAAATTTCACAAGGCGATAATCTCATGTTTTCAGTGGATAAGCTATTTGCAAGTTCGGCAGACTTGTCTGTGAGCATTGTTTTGATATTGCCGCACGCAACTTCTTTTTCGTTCAGACCATTCAAATAATTTTGCATTTCTTCCTTGAATGTCAGCAACGCCTTATCCCGCTCTGCTACCGTTACAAGTTTCGGATCATTGATGGAGTAAGGGATATTCGCCTCAACGAAACAGGTAAAATCATATACCGTTTCCCCGTCCTCGTCCACATAGTTGCATGGCCTGCTCTTTTTTACTAGACTAATGAAAAATGTCAATTCTTCTCCCATATGCTCGCAATATAATTCCTGGGACGAAAAACGGATTGTAGTGTCTAAAAAATCATAATTTTCGTCATCACGGGATATGGTGCCGCTCACATCAGCTACTGCTGCAAGGAACGCTGTCAATTCATCGGGTGTCGATGCAAGTGTAGCGTTAAAATCGGCTATGCTCTGTTGTCCGTAGTCCTCGGTCTTGTATGCAATCAGCTTTTCATATGCAGCAGACGCATTAGGGGAAATGGTTGGGTCCAAAGCCTTAGTTGTTGACGTTATAGGTTGGCTCATGGTGGATTCGCTACTTTGCATGGCAACATTGTTTTGTTCGGACGAAGGATTCCGTTGGCCCAAACTTTTTGGACTTGCGCACCCTGTCAGCGCATTTACTGTTAAGAGGGCGGCAAAGATAATTGGTAAACAT
>CAMWMM010000315.1 GCA_947175285.1 uncultured Lachnospiraceae bacterium | reverse complement strand
AATTTGCTTTTTGATAACAAGGAGGTGAGGGAAGGTGGAAGAAATAAATATTCCAGTAGACATGGATGCAGAGAATAAGAAAGCAAATGAGTGTGCTATTCAACACATTATGACATTTCGTGATCAGTCTATGAGAGGTGAAATAGCGGACTTTGGAGAGCCATGTGTAAAGTGCATTCATTTTGGGAAATGTGCTTTTGATTGGCCCTCCATACTGTTTCCGTTAGAGAATAATTCTGATGTAAAAATCAGTTTGGTCTATCCGGCGCGGAATCCACAACCGGACAAAGATGTCTGTGAGACTGTGAAGGATACGGACACTCATCATGTGGACAAGAAAAACCCTTAATTTTGTAGTATGGTGTTAAAGATTGACTAACAGGCATTTCTGTATAAGTGATTTGGATTTCCTGTCTTTGGTTGGTGTATGGACAATCTGATGAGTAACTGATTGTAATTTCACTATTCATTGTACTGTCTCCTTTCTTATGTACTCGGCTCTGGCGGGAGCCTGTAAGTAAAGTATAAGGCGGGAGACAGGAAATGACAATTAATTGTTTTTTGATAACAAGGAGGTGAGGGAAGGTGGAAGAAATAAATATTCCAATAGAAGATGCAACGGAAAAGAAACAAATGAGTTATTCCGATCGGAGATATTTAGGATTAGAGTCAAAGCCGGAGGATGATGAAATCATAAGAGAGATTATACAACTTTTTGCGAAAAATGGGGTAACGGTTGACCGTGCATATAAGATATTAAAGGATACACAAACATTGTTACCCCGTTTCGCAAAACTTCCTTATTTGGAAGATTCTAAATAGGATTCATAGGACTGATTTTGTTGTTCGCTATTTTTCTGTTCTTCAAGCTTAGAAATATTATCATAGCAGGAGTTATAAACAGAATATAAACGGGTAGAGAAGTCAAGCTCACTTTCACCATCATTACGCGAACATTGTTCACATACAAGTAAAGCAAGCCTGTCAGCGATATCTTTCATACATGTGTCTCCTTTCTTATGTACTCGGCTCTGGCGGGAGCCTGTAAGTAAAGTATAAGGCGGGAGACAGGAAATGACAATTAATTGTTTTTTGATAACAAGGAGGTGAGGGAAGATGTTAAACTTAGGCAAAAATCGAATACCAAAAGGTGCATTAGTATTAAATTATAGATTTAATATGGCAGCAATGCCCGAAGGAACAACAGTAAGTGAAATAATTGAAAAGAAGATTGTTCCTTTACAAAAAAAATACCCCTATGCACATATTTACATAGAGGTAAGGTGATTTTTTAAGTCATACTTTCAATTTCAATGGCGCCAACAATGGACTTGTCTATAGAATAATTTTTGTTGTTGCCAATAAGCTGGTAACTGCATAGGCAAGGGAAATTATGGGTAAGAATTTCTTCGCCCGTAACTGATATCCAATCTTCAGGATACTGTAAATATTTGACAGTATGGATATCTTTATAAGTTTTAAATATCTTTTTTGACTTGTCATAAATGGTAACATTGTACATTGCAGTATTCTCCTTTCTTATGTACTCGGCTCTGGCGGGAGCCTGTAAGTAAAGTATAAGGCGGGAGACAGGAAATGACAAGAAATTGTTTTTTGATAGAAAGGAGGTGAGGAAAGGTGGAAGAAATAAATATTCCAGTAAATGTGGATATAGAAAAATTAAATAAAGCGATTGAGAAAGCGGAGAAACTCGTTGCACTTTTGAGAGAAGCAAACGAGCTTCTCAATGCACTTTTAGGCACTCATTAAATACCTAATTTTTTTGATATGTGTTGGTCAGTAGCTTCTTGTAACATATCGTCCCAAGATTTAAATGAAGTCGTTGAAGAAATGTATTTATTGAATGGTTCTTCGTCAATTGCTTCAAATGCTTCTTGGGTATCAGCATTAAAGTTGCCAGCTGATAAAAATTCATCAAAAGATGAGAATGAAGAACATTTTTGCATAAATGTAGGAGTGAAGAGTTCTGTTAATGGAATTGAAGTTGTGTTGCTTAATTCTTCAGCACCATCAGCCATTTTTTGCAATTGTTTTTCTAAGTCATCAAAACCGGAGACCGAAAACGACATATAGATTTTCTCCTTTCTTATGTACTCGGCTCTGGCGGGAGCCTGTAAGTAAAGTATAGGGTGGGAAACTGGAAATGACAAGAAATTGTTTTTTGATAACAAGGAGGTGAGAGAAGATGCTTCATTTAAAATTTGACAGAAAACCACAAGGGAAATTTGTGATTACTGTAAAAATAAAATGTTTGCTGACATCAGGAAGAATATTCGAAGAGTTTATTGAAAAGAGGATTATACCCTTAAAAAAGAAGTACCCCTATGCAGATATCTACATAGAGGTATATGGTTAGGATTCTTTCTCTACTTCAAGAGTGCCAATAATATCGTTGGAAATGACATAATTTCCAGAATCTGAATAAAGGTGAAGAGGTGCTGTTAAGGCAAAAGGATGGGAAAGAATTTCATCACCTTCAAGAACAACTTCTTCTATAAAGTTGTTATAAACAATTTTGGTGATATGTTTATAAGTTCGAAGTTGTTTTTTGGACTTATCTAAAATAGTAACAGTAAACATATTTTTCTCCTTTCTTATGTACTCGGCTCTGGCGGGAGCCTGTAAGTAAAGTATAAGGTGGGAGACAGGAAATGACAAGAAATTGTTTTTTGATAACAAGGAGGTGAGAGAAGATGTTAACAATTACAGAGAAAAATATTAAGGCAATAGATGAAATAGTGGAAGTATTAGTAAAAGAGGAATTTTCCATATTCGATGCAGAGGAGATATTGAGCGAAGCATCAAAAAGTATCAACAAATATAGTCCGGTGCAAAGAGTAAACTATCAGGAGCTTTATAAGGATGCAATAGAGTATGCAGAAGAAGAAAGCAGGAAGGATAAAAAAGTTGTAATACTTAGGATTGAGTCAGTGGATTGTCTTACCCAGCATATGCAGGCATTCTTTAATCAGTCTGGTGAGGATAGAGAGGCTGATTTCGGTGAACCATGTGCGAATTGTGCATATGCAGAATCATGTGATTTTGATTGGTACGGAAAGATGCAGCCTCTCTTTCGACAATCCAGTGTAGGATTTTCACCAGTATTACATCACTCACAAAAATGACATAGTTATTCAGTTACGCTTTTAGGAGCGTCATTGTATATGGGGCAGTTTTCAGCATTTGGACATTCATTAGTATGTATACAATCAAATCCATATTTTTTGTAATTTTGAGACCGTTTTTGTGTCATTACAATTTCTTTGTATCTTACATGTATAGTTTGATTGTCATTGGTAAATGGACACTTGCCCCTGTATTCCCTTCGCATATTGTATTGCCTCCCTTCTTATGTACTCGGCTCTGGCGGGAGCCTGTAAGTAAAGTATAGGGTGGGAAACTGGAAAAAGCAACGACAACGTAATCACAAAACAAGGAGGTGAGAGAAGATGATTTGTATCCCGGCAGATATAAAGATTGATGACAAAAGCATTATTGCGCAAATAGATCGTGTGATAGAGGCGCAGCGTGTATTTGAAAGTGAGACATACAAGTTACGTCAATTACTGATAAATACGCAGGTTAAAGAAAAAAGGGATTCCGAAGAATCCCCAAATGACTAAAGTTCATTAAGAAGTTCATAGTTATACTTTTTAAGAACCTTAGCAAGTACAGATGAATTGATTTTGATTAGTTCTCGGATAGCATCTTCGGTTGAGATGCCTTTCATATCAAGGTCTTTAGCTATATAGGCAATATTCTGATAGATTTCATCATCTTGATACGCTTTTGCGAGCGCAGTTTCAAAGTCAAATTCAAAATCAACATTTGCCATATTCCTGTCTCCTTTCTTATGTACTCGGCTCTGGCGGGAGCCTGTAAGTAAAGTATAAGGCGGGAGGCAGGAAAAAGACAAGAACCAGTAGTAAAGCAGTGGGAGGTGAATACATGGATAAGGAGAAAAAAGAATCCGCAATGCGGACAGCAGAGAGTTTCGTTAGAAAAACGGAGATTGAAAAGGCGTTTATTCTTGGTTACATGTTCAAGAGGATACAGCTTAAGGAATTGGAAGAGAGCTGCGCAAGTGAACTAGAGTTGGTAGGGAAATAGGGGAGGTGAGGGTATATATGGAGAAAAAAGAATTAACCGTAAAAGAGCGGAGGGAAAGTAACTATTACGAGGCGCAGCGCATGATCTATTATGATTTGCCGGTACTGATAAGCAAAATTTTTCATGCGGCATTTGCAAATTGCGAGTGCGGAATGTCGGTTATCATGAAAGAGGATATGCAGTTTATACAAGGGTTTATTAAGGCAACCGAAGAAACTTTTAAAATTGCAATGGAAGGGCAGAAAAAGCAAATTATAGAAATGCTGAATATGCACGAAAAAGGATAATACTGGAACCCAGACATGTATAACGGCATATCATAATCTGACATACGAAAGGAAGTGATTAGTATGGCAGCAGAGCCAGAAAAGACCAGAAAGAGAAAAGAAAAAAAGCCGCCAACTTTTAAACACTTCATAAGCATTAATGGAGCGGAGCCAGTAGATCTGTTTTCGATTCCAGAACCACGCAGACAGGAGCTGATCGATGATCTTTGTGATAGGTTTATGGCAGGATTCGGTTATGTTCCGGTAGGCAGAGTGGAAGAGTGAATATATACATGCCTCCTGTGCGGCACATATGCTTGTGTGTCGCAATTCCTGTTAAATTTCTAATTTTATGTGCGGACATAGGACAAAGTGTTCTGTGTGCCGCGCAGGGGGCATGCGGGACAAGCTTATTGAGATTTAAAAGTAGATAGGAGGGAAACACATGTATGAAAATAATCTCAGTAAATGTAAAAATTGCGGACATCGCATAATATTTATCCGAATGAAATCAGGGAAATCAATGCCTGTAAATGAGCAGTTGGTTAATTATAAGTTGGAGGATAAAGGGAAAGACAAGATTGTCACTCCTGAAGGAGACGTTGTTTCCTGCATTAGCGGGGTTGATGCCAGCGAAGCAGATGGATATGGGTATGTGTCACATTTTGCCACTTGTCCCAATGCCCAGAAGCACAGGAAGAAAGCATAAGAGGTATAAATAGTATGACAAACTTTGAGTACATGAAACAAAAGATAGTTGATACTGTTATGGGGCTGGATGAGATGGAACTGCTCCGTCTGGCAGATGATACCGAAATGTCTACAAGCGGGGCAGAAGGAATATTTAACTGTATGATTTGTGAGGAAGAGTATGGAGAATGTGGGACATGCTCCTGTACCAGTGAGTATAACAGGAAATATCTTGACTGGTGTAAGAAAGAGAGGAAGAACAAATTATGAAAAGGCTGATAGGGGCATTATATGGAATCTTTTTAGAAAAACCATTAGACAGGCTTTATAACTGGAAATGCAGATTTGAAAAAGAATATCTGCGGTATTGCAGGACTGGATGTAAGGATTGCTACAAATGGAACGCATACTGCAGAAGCAAGAATGAAGGCACGCCATATAAGAAGTTCAGAAAGAAATATCATAGAGGTTGCGAGTAAATAAGGATTTATGGTAGCAGTATAGAAAGGAAAATGATAAATGGTAGATAGATGGTTAAAGTGGGAAAATGGAAAAGAGTGGGGCAGAATACGATGTCCCCTGCTGAATGATGAATATGTGATGACATATTATCCCAAAAGTGCACTTTGTTATTATTTGTATACTGCGCCGTTTGTGCGTAGTGGAAATGTTTGTTATTACAGATATAATCATAACGAGGGCTTTTGGGATGATAGGCTGTATTGTGTGGGAGAGTACATAGAGGATATACCACAAAGGATATTCATCGAATAATAAGGATTTATAGGTGATGGATATGAATAAGCGACAAGCAAAGAAAGCGGAAAAGAAACATTATTTATACGGAGGATATTATTTTGAGCGTCCCATGTCATATCACATGATTCGGGTAAAGACAAGAGAAGTAATGTGTGCATTCAGGAGATTAACCAGAAAAGGCGTGTACTATTGTGGATTAGACACGAAGAGCAATAGCAGGCATAGACAGGTGAAAAACAAGGATTTGGAGAATTAGAGATGAACGATGTTTTAGGATATAAGGATTTGGTGATGAAATGAAAGACTTAATAATTGACTGTTTCGCCGGTGGAGGCGGT
>CAMWMM010000314.1 GCA_947175285.1 uncultured Lachnospiraceae bacterium | reverse complement strand
AATATCTTAAAATGAAAGAATTTTATAACATTAAGAAAGATGATAATATGGCGGTAGAGTTGAATTCCTATATCATGGAAGGTGGATTTCCAAGAACACTTTTTTTTGAAGACCAGGCAGATAAGCAGACTTATGTGCAAGCTGTAATTAGTGAAATATTTGAAAAGGACATTAAAAAAAGGGTGAAAATAAGGGATAGAGAATCATTTGAAGCAGTACAGAGATTTATCATTAATAACTTTGGAGCTACCACCAGTATCAATAGATTGTGTGAGAGTTTGCATAAAAACGGAATGACAATAACGAAATCAACAGTGTCAAGATATGTAAAGGTTTTGCTGGATGCAAAAATTCTTTACGAATGCAACAGGTTTGATTTAAAGTCAAAAAAGTCATTAGGTGGTGAAAAAAAGTATTATCTTGCAGATTTAGGTTTTTATTTTTCTCAAAATACAGATAATCGTATCAACTATGGTCCAACACTGGAGAATATGGTTTATATTTATGCGAGGGCACATGACTATTCCGTAAGCATAGGGAAAATTGGAAAGTTAGAATGTGATTTTATATTTCGGGGAGCAGATCAGCAGTATTCGTATGTGCAAGTTGCATATACGATTGCGCTTGGCAAGGATACAGAGGATAGGGAATATCGTCCGTTAGAACAGATTAATGATAACTATCCCAAATATGTAGCAACTACGGATTTTTTGCTGCAGAAACGCAATGGAATTCATCATGTCAATTTGATTGATTTCATGAAAGAAGGAAAGACATTTTAGTAAGCAATAATGTGCTTTTCTATCTTAAAAGATTCTGTTATACTGTAATGGAAATTAAAAAATCGTACAAGAAGGAGTATCGTTATTGTGAAGATAGATAACAGTAAACTGGAAGAGGCTGTTCAATCTTTTATGCAGTCTAAAACAAATGAAAACTTTGTAAAAGTCATGGAGCAGCTTGAAAAAGCAGTGGTATATCTGCCTGCCATGATGCCGGATAATCTGGACAAGGAAACGATAGAGGCTTTGAAGGCCGGAAACGGCGCTAAAGTGTCTCAAAATACAAAAATCGTTCCCTGTCTTTTGAAAAAGGAGAGCGGAGAGATGGCGCTTCCCATTTTTTCCTCACAGTTACAGATACCGGAGAAACAGAAAAGCCCGGCGGTTTTTGCACTGCCGTTTTTTACCTGCGTATCTATGGCAATGGCTAATGCAGAGAAAGTACAGGCTGTTGTATTAAACCCTTTTACACAGAACATTATTTTACCGAAGCAGATATTGGAAGTGGCGCAGAAGAGAAGCCAGATGGCACAAACGAAAACGGTAAAATTGACGGAAGCGCAGTTTCATCAGCTTGCACACAGGCGGACTGCCTATGAACTGCTTCCTGGTTTTTTATATGAGAAACAAAAAGAAGGACTGGAGAAGTTGCAAAAAGAGGAAGGTGCGTTTCTTATTTCTCTTTTCGCTTCCATTTATCCAAAGGAAATCAAAGTTCCTTATGCGGAAGACGACTTTTCACTGATGACTTTGAATGTGACGGAAAACTTGCAGATTACCAGAATCGATATGCCGGAGAAAAATGTGACGGCAGGTTCCTGTCTTCGTATCTATGCGGTCTGGAAACGGGATACGGAAGAGGTAGACTATTATACGATTGAGAAGGCGGAGAAGGGAAATAAAATCGGCAGAGTCCGTGCGGATAAAAGTCATGAGTTAAAGGGAGACGCGCCGGATAACGGGGCGGAGATAGAAACGATTATGAATCTTGTTTAATGAATCGAGTGCATCGGCACTCGATTTTTTTTCTATTTTCGTAAGAAATTCTTTCGTTTTTTACTTATGTCAATTTCCATTTTATTAGTTAGCATACACGTAAGAAGTGAGGTGAGAAAAGATGGGCGTTGATACCATAACATTTTATTTTACAAAATATGGCGCAGTTGCGATTTTTGTTATCGTATTGCTGGAATATATGAATATGCCAGGATTTCCGGCAGGAGTGATTATGCCGTTGTCCGGTGTATGGGCAGCAAAAGGCAATATTCATTTTCCGGCAGTCATGTTGATTACGTTAGCGGCAGGATTACTCGGCAGCTGGATTTTGTATTTTCTCGGCAGGACAGGAGGAAGTCTTCTTTTGGAAAAATATTTGACAAAGTTTCCGAAACACAGAGAGCCGATTGAGAAAAACTTTGAAATAATACGAAAACGGGGATGCTTCGGTATTTTTCTAAGTAAATTGATTCCCATGGTCAGGACATTGATTTCTATTCCGGCAGGTGTATTAAAAATCGATTTTATGAAGTACACAATCAGTTCCGCACTTGGTGTTTTCTTATGGAATCTGGTATTTGTAGGAGCAGGATATATTTTGGGTGATGCCGTATTTGCCGGAATGGCAGGTTAAAGAGAGAGGCATGGTGATTAAGATGAAAATTGCAATGATGACAAACAGTTATAAACCGTTTGTGGCAGGGGTTCCTGTTTCCATAGAACGTCTGAGCCAGGGACTTAGGGAAATCGGACATGAGGTCGTTATATTCGCACCAAGTTATAAAGAGCAGAAAGAGGAAGCAGATGTAGTGCGTTATCATTCATTGGTGAAAGGGATAGCAAACGGCTTTTCCGTTCCCAATGTTCTGGATGCGAAAATAGAAAAACAGTTTCGGCAGGGTAAGTTTGATGTGATTCATGTACATCATCCCATGCTTATCGGCAATACGGCGCTGTATCTGTCAAAAAAATATCATGTGCCGCTCTGCTTTACTTATCATACCCGGTATGAACAGTATCTGCACTATATTAAAGCAACGTTCCTGAAAGATATTGTTCCGGCTTATATGAATCACTTTATGCTTAAGTGTGACCTTATTTTTACACCGACGCCGTCTATGCAGGCGTATCTGGAAGAGATTTCGGATAAGAGAAAGATTGCCGTTTTGCCTACGGGACTTTGTCCGGAAAGTTTTGAAACGGATGACGATGCAGTGAGAGAACTCCGCGAAAAGCTGCTTAGAGGGAAAAAATATCTGTTTTGTACGGTGTCAAGACTGGCAAAAGAAAAAAATATTGAATTCCTCTTACAGGCGCTTGCCATACGAAAGGACATGGGAAATTCTGATTTCCGTCTGGCGGTAGTTGGCGAGGGACCATACAAAGAGCAGCTTGGTAAGTGCGCACGGGAGCTGGGTATAGAAGAGGAGGTGATATTTGTCGGTAAAGTAGCTAATGAGAAAATTAAAAACTATTGTGGCGCTGCGGATTTGTTTCTATTTACCTCTTTATCGGAAACACAGGGAATTGTGATTTTAGAGGCAATGGCGGCGGCCGTACCTGTACTTGCACTGAATGCATCCGGAGTCCGTGACATCGTAATAAACGGCAGAAACGGATATATGACGAATGTGTCACAAATAGAATATGCCAATCAGCTAAACAGTCTTTTAATGCAGGAGAGGGGATATCTGAAGCAGGGTGCATTGGAAACGGCAAGAAAGTATGAGATGCGGGAAATTGCTAAATGGGCTGCTATTTATTATAATAAACTAAAGCCTGCGGGCTTAGGGTTTGCTATACAAAATTATGCTACACAAAATTATAATCGCAGTACATTCCCGCTTATAAACGGCTGATGTCCGGTTACAGACGGGAGGAGGGGAGGAACAGCTTGGACACATTTCATGTTTTGATTGTAGAGGATGATAAGGAAATACGTGAGGGAATTGAAATATATTTAAAAAATCAGGGATATCAGGTATATCAGGCAGCCGATGGCATAGAGGGATTAGAGCAGATAGAAAGGGAGCAGATTCATCTTGCCATTGTGGATGTGATGATGCCCCGCATGGACGGCATTACGATGATGATGAAAGTCAGAGAGCGGGGATATGATTTTCCGGTGATTATGCTTTCTGCAAAATCCGAGGAAGTAGATAAAATCATGGGACTTAATATGGGAGCGGACGATTATGTGACAAAGCCGTTTACAACAATGGAACTGCTTGCAAGAGTGAATTCCCATCTTCGCCGCTACAGGAAGTATCTGGACGCGGTAGACGGCGGAGCAGACAGCGAAAAAATTTATGTAACAGGCGGTCTGGAACTGAATGAAAATACGGTGGAAGTGACAGTTGACGGGAATCCCGTAAAACTGACGCCGTTGGAATTTAAGATTCTTCTGCTTTTAATGAAATCTCCGGGTCGAGTGTTTTCCGCAGAGGAAATCTATGAGCGTGTCTGGAACGAACAGGCAATTAATACGGATACCATTATGGTACACATTAGAAGAATTCGGGAAAAAATAGAAATTAACCCGAAAGAACCAAAATATTTAAAGGTGGTGTGGGGTGTTGGATACAAAATTGAAAAATGGTAATAAAAGCGGCACATATAAAAAAGGAAACGGAGCGAAGTGGATAGGTATTTTTGTTGTTGTGATTGCGGCGGCGCTTTATACGGCGCTGATGCCAGAGTTTGATAAAAAGGCAAGAACCAATTATGAAGAGGCGGGCAGCAGCAGTATCGAAAGCGAGAGGTTTCTTGCATCGCTTATTCATTGCAATTACGGGCTTTACAAGAATGTTCTGGATAGGAGCGGCGCGAAGACTTATACCTACGAAGAGCTGTATCTGGAAAAAGAACTGGAAACGTGCGATGATCTGATAACGGCAACGCCCGAAGAGCAGGCGAAAATGAAAGCAGATTTATTAGAGAAGGCGACGTTAAATAATGCGGATTTTCAAGATGTGAGCGGTTATGTGAGAAATTATCAGAGCATATTTGAGGTTTATGTAAGTCAGATAGAGTACGCTGCGAAAGAAATACATGGCTCTTATCTGGAAGATATCGAAGAAAACATGGATTATTATGTGCTTGATAAAAGTACGGGCACGGAACTGAAAAATACAACGAGACCGATAGAGTCTCTATTATCCGCTGTGGATGCCGCAGATTATGTTAATGCAGATTCTGGCGCAGCAGCTTCTGCCAACGCTGATGACATCTATGTCTATTATGTCATAATGGATTATGATGAAGCGGGAAAGCTCCAGAATACCGGCGTGAAAGGGCAGGATGCTGATAAACTCTTAAAGACGCTGCAGAAAACAGAGCGCGGACAGAACGGTTATCTTTTAAATGGACGGGATGCAAAGGAGGCGTATGCTTTTTATTATAAGGATACGGATAATATAGAAAAATTACTGACACTCAGTCAGAAAAAACCGGCAAATGCTGTTTTTATCTATGCGATTACAAAAGAGCAGATGGGCAGATTTCAAAACAGAGGATATGCAGGAGCCTATTTGGGTCAAAATTTTGGTCCCTATCCGCAATATTACAGCTACGGGCAGGCAGGTGTGATAAATGTTTATCTGGTATTTCTGCTTGTTATTTTCGCTCTTGTTATGCTGATTGCCCTGTGCAGACCGCAGGTGCTTGCCGGCAAAAAGGAGAGAAAAACGCCGATTGAGGCAATTGCTATCATAGGTTCTTTTATCATATTTGTCTGTGGTGGCGAATTGATTCTGGAGTTCGTTACGAGTGTTGGAAATGACAGTATATTAGAGTTTATCAATGACGCTTTTCCGGTAAATCTGGAATTGGGAATGGAATATGAGATTATTAAGAATGCTCTCTGCTTCTGCTTTCTTGCCATTTCATTCGGAACATGGTATTTCTGCTGCCTGGGATTTTCGGATATCGTTTACGGACTGAAAAAATATATAAAGGAAAGATCTTTTCTCTATATAGTCTGCGCTAACATATTCGGTTTCGGCAAAAAGACATACCGGAAGTTTAAAGAAGAGGCTCTTGAACTTGATTTGAGCGGAGATATGAATGTGCTGCTGCGAAAACTCCTTTTTATCAATTTCTGCCTTTTGGCAACGGCATGCCTGTTCTGGGTTTTCGGAATCTTTGGACTGATTGCGTATATTGCAGCGCTGTATTATTTTCTGAAGAAATATATATATAAAATTCAGACGCAGTATGAGTTGTTGTTAGAAGCAACCAATTCTATTGCAGAGGGAGATTTTGATAACGATTTTGATGAGGACTTCGGGATTTTTGAGTCTTATAAGGAAGAACTGTATAAAGTTCAGGACGGCTTTAAGAAAGCAGTAGAGGAAGAAGTAAAAAGCCAGAGAATGAAAACGGAGTTAATTACGAATGTTTCCCATG
>CAMWMM010000313.1 GCA_947175285.1 uncultured Lachnospiraceae bacterium | reverse complement strand
TTTGCAGTATCCTGCTTACCTTTTTCTCATCCACCGGCTTTAACAGATAGGAAACAGCGTCCACATCAAATGCTTCTAACGCATACTCCCTGCTCGAAGAAATAAAAACAAAACTTCCCTGAAAGTTCTTATTCTCCCGCATAACCTTTGCCGTCTGCATCCCGTCCGGCTCGCTCATCATAATGTCCAGAAAAACAATGTCAAAATCCTCCACAGCTTGCAAAAGCGCCTTTCCGCTGTGAAACTGGTGAATAGTATACGGCACTTCCATCCTGTTTAAATTCTTTTTGATAATCCCCTCTATATGACAGCACTGCGTTATTTCATCATCACATATTGCAATACAAAACATATTAATACCCTTACCTTTCTCTGTTTATATCGGCTTCTTTTGTAAAATTGCTTTATTAATGTCACAAACGGACGTTTTCGTGTCATCTGCGGTTAAAAAAAGAGCCGGCATTTTTGCCGACTCTTCGAGCACTTACATTTTTCTTACAATAACCAGTTTCCCAATAAACTTGTATTATATGTATTATTCATTACATTACTATACGCTGATGACGCCAACGCTCCCAGTCCGGTAGTATTGGTATAGCCTAATGTATTTGCTAAATACGGAGAATATCCCAAATAATTAGAAAAGTTGCTTCCGTTCGTCGCACCACTTACCAACATCTGCATCATATAGCTTTGCAGCCCCGACTGCGTCATTTCATAATCCGTCTGTGTCTCCTCTTTTATCTTACTCATAACGGATGCTTCCCACTCCGGATCCTCTTTCATTTTCTCTAAAGCTTCCCTTATAATAATATTGCCCGCCCAAGTATTACTATAGTTTAACGGCGTCGTCTGGTTTGTCAGCGCTTTCTGCATTGCAGACGCATAACTTGCAGCGCCAGTCTTGCCTGTGCCGGTCGTACCGCTTGTATTATTATTTGTGTTTGTATTTGCAGTGCGAATACTATAATCGAAAGAAGGGGTTCTTTCCGCTCTTTCTGCTCCAAGTGAATTAATGTACATGGTTTTTCCTCTTGTCCAAACTCTGATTTTGAAAATAACTCTTTATCTAATATAGCACAAAACACCTGATTCGGCAAGAGTATGTCACCCAATGTAGTGAAATGTACCGAAAATGCCATAAACGGATAATTCAGGAATGGCGAGTCCTAAATACTTCTTTCATGATGCACAGCATTCAACATAAAACTTTATGTTCTTTTATCTATTTGCAAGCCATTCCATGCCGGGATATGGTTCTCCTGTTCTAATAAACCATTCCACACATTTAGCAGCCATCTCTATGTCATGCATAGTATTTCTTTTCATGATAACTGACTGCCCATCACTGCATATAATCGGAGATTCCTCATTAGAATTAAGATAATCCACATTAACAGAAGAATAGTAAAGTTCTTCTTCCTCATCACATATTTGCACAAATATCCATCCTTCACCACTTTCCAATTGAAAGAATTTTATTCCAATATCACCCTCTGAATCTAAAGAAAGAAACAAACTTTTATAAGTGCTGTTTCGGATATTATTTATTATGCTTTGAATTCCGGCTTCCGAAATATCATTTATTCTGTCTTTTTCATTTGTGCTAAAACGTTTACTGGCAAATTTAATGCAAATATCAGTGGGTATAGTTTCTGGCAACTCTTTTTTAGGAATAATATTCATTTCTTTTCCCTCCATCTCTTGTTTTGGTGAATTGTCTATTAATAGATATTATTCTATCACAGCCATACGCATTATTCCATTAAATATTTCCCTTTTCTTGTATCTATAGATTCGGGTAGCAAAAGGCATATTCGTAGGTATATGCCGACATACACTTACGAATTGCCTCTTAACACCCCAATATTTGTTGTTTTATCGTCCAAAAGTACGCTCCCCCATCATACAATAAGGAGCATCACTGTCACCGTCACGCCCTCCCCCTCCTGCTCTATCGCAAGAGTACCGAAATATTTTTCCGTCACCATCCTGACATTTTTTAATCCAAGACCATGTATCTGCCCATTATCCTTATCCGATGCCGGGAGTCCGTTTTCTCCTATGGATAATACTTTATCGCAGGAATTGCGCACCGTTATCAGATAAGCATTTTTCTTTCTGGCGGAATGAATCGATACCGTCTTATCCTGCAATTTTGACTGCAAAACAGCCTCAAAAGCATTCTCTAACAGATTTTTTAAAATAATACTGATATCAAACACGTCAATACCCGCATCTGTTAAAAAAGAAAATGCCGAACGGAACGTAATCCCTTTCTGTCTCGCTTCCCTGTCTTTTTCATTTATAATAACATCCGTTACCGGATTTCCCGTCTTTATCGTAAAATCAAACTGCTCCGTCGTCTTCTGCATGGTTTCGAGATACTGTGCTGCCTGCGTGTATTGTTCTTTCTCCAATAACTGCCCGATTACATGCACATGGTTATTCAAATCATGCCTGATGCCCCGGATTCCCGTATAGATGCGCTCTACTTCCGCAATATGGGACTGCATATCCTGTATCTGATTCCGCATGGCAATCCGGCTCTTTTCCTCTTCCTGCCGCTTTCTTAAATTTTGAAAAAGATAAAATACCACTACAACAGCCGCCAAAGATATTAAATAACACACCATAAGCAAAACAGCTATCGAACTATGAGATGGATAAAAATCAGTTGTTTCTTTCCCCGCTTCCATGAAAATAAGTTTGTCGTATGCTTTCCGCAGCAAATGAACACTGAACCCTACGGCAGACGGAATCAGTAAAATTGCAATTTCTTTCCACTCATATCTGCCGTTCCTGTCGTAAAATGCCTTATTAATCAAATGCACTGCCATCCATATGAGCACAATTTCTATTGCATACATCATGATACAAGAAAAGTTTGTTACCCAAAAATATATTCTCCAACCCTCGGGAGTTGCGTAATTTATCCGTAATGTCATGATTTCCCATGCTTTTTCCGTAAAAAGCACGTATAACTCCACTGCGGTAAGTATTGATAAATCTCGTATCGAATAGAAAACCAGAACAAGATAAACTTTTATCGGGAAACGGGAATAACCGGTATCAGAACTTTTCTTTTCCCAGTAAAACATGATAAGAAGAACAGAGCCGCTTGCCACTGCATAGGCAATCATAGCACCCATATAGATTGGGATATGATATTGTATCACAAGCGTTATAAAATATACCGCGCCTATCGACAACAACTGTTTTTTTTCTTTATAAAAATCTCTGCATAACAGACAGAGACAAACCGTACCCAGAATAAGTTCTGCATAATCAATAACAGTTGTTGCTATATAGTAATATAATTCACTTACTTTCTCTGCCATATTCTGTCCTATCTGTCATCTTTCCTTGCATATTGAAAATAGCGTTTCACAAATTCCTCATACTTTTGCTTTGCCATAATCACGTTCTGTCCGTTTTCCAGCGTAATGCTTGTTGCATTATATCTCGATACATATCGAAGCTGTACAAGAAATGCCCTGTGTGGTCTGAAAAAATCCTCCCCCAGCTCGTTTTCCAGGTCATTCATTTTCCCATAAAACTCCAAATCCCCATCCGTAGTATGAAGAATAATCTTACGGTTAAACACCTCCGCATACATGATATCTTTTAAATATACTTTAGAAGTCACTCTGCCTCGTTTAACGGATATACTTTTCCCCTCTTCAGGAAAAACTTTTCTTTCTCTTTCCTCACATTTTTTCACCGCGGCATTTAACACTTCATAAAACTTCGCTTTCTGAAACGGTTTCACCAGATAATGAAAAGCCTCTACGTCAAATGCCTGAAATACGTACTCCTCCAATGCCGTGACAAAAATCAGGACAGCGCAATTTCCTTTTCTCCGAAGTGCCTTTGCAGCATCCATACCGCTTATGCCGTCCATTTGAATATCGAGGAAAATGATGTCAAATATATCATCGGATGCCAAAAGTTCTGCTGCATTTTCAAATACAAACAGCGCTGTCTCAGGATAAAGCAGTCCTACTTTCTGTGCAATATCCTCTCTTATCATCTTTTCATCATCACAAATAGCAATTTTCATAATGAAACTCCCTGCTCTTTATTAACATAAGGATGTCTCGCGGAGCGTGGCATCCGTTGTTTGCACACAGTTATGCTATTGCTATATCGGTCAAATCTAGCTCTCAAATGAGAAATATGTCGTGAAACGTCTTTTTTTGGGTGTCAAAATCAATCGCTAGCATAATTTCCTAATAAAACAAAAAAAGACAACATCAGCCGCCAAGTGTTCCTCCGGGATATTCTATGTGTGAACCGAGACACTGGCGATACGTTTTACCGTACTCCTCCCAGAACTGATGTTATCAACAATATGAATATGACAAACTTAAGGAGTGCAGGTGGCAATCGCAATCTACATATCTCCCTGCAAGTGAATTTCTCTATCCGCATAGGGTGAAGCGTAAACCGGATATCTTTTATCATTAATACTTAACGTTTTTCCGTTGGAACGGATAATATCCTGATACCAGAACGCAGAATCTTTGGCAATTCTCTTTTGCGTTGTGAAATCAACATGCACAATACCAAACCGCTCCGTATATCCTTTATCCCACTCGAAGTTATCTAAAAACGTCCATAGGAAATATCCCCTGACATCCACGCCGCTGTCAACGGCTCTCTGTAATGCCGACAGATACAAATCCAAAAATGTTATTCTGTTCGGGTCATGTACCTTCCCGTCCGATGAAACAATATCATGACAGGACATACCGTTTTCCGTAATATATATAGGCAGTTTATAACGCTCATATAGAAATTTCACGCCCCAGTATAAACATTCCGGCGTCACAGGCCAGTTTGCGGCTGTTTTAGCGTATCCCGGTTCTCTGTGGACATATTCAGGCTCCCCGTTTTTCCCGGCGCGAACCGCATAACCGTTATAAATATTTTGTCCCATAAAGTCAAGCGGCTGCGCTATTAATTTCATATCCTCTTCCGTAATTACGGGAAGATATTCTTTAAACTTCTGAAGTCCTTCTTCCGGATAACTGCCTAAAATAACAGGGTCGGAAAACCACGCTACATTCCATGTCCAGTTTTCTATAGGATTCCCAAAAGAAAATAATACTTTTTTTGCTGCCTCAATATCTTCCGGGCTTTCTGTCGCCGGATATGCCATGCCGCAAGTTGGTGCATAACCGATTTTAACGGGTCGTTTTGCATATTTTCTCAGATTAATGACTGCCTGTCCATGTGCCCGTAAAGTATTATGGGCAATCTGAAATGTTTCCGCATAACTCATTTTTTTGCCCGGGGCATGTACAGCAGAAAGATATCCGAGACCCACAAAACACTGAGGTTCATTTAAAGTAAAGTAATATTCACACAAATCTGAAAAATTCTCGGCAATGACTTTTGCAAACTCTCCAAACCACTGAACGATTTCCTCGTTCAGCCATCCTCCCCTATCCTGCAATGCCTGCGGCAGTTCCCAATGATACATTGTCAGATACGGCTCTATGCCGTTCTTTTTCATTTCCGTAATCATATCCCGATACAAAGCAACGGCCTTTTCATTGACTCTGCCTGTTCCCTCCGGCATAAGCCTTGCCCAACTTACCGAAAACCTGTATGCTTTGATGCCGAGAAGACGCATCATCGCATAATCCTCTTTATAACGGTGCATATTGTCACAGGCAACGTAAGCGGTCTGTCCATCCAGAATACGCCCCTCCTCGGTAAAAGTATCCCAAATCATTTTACCGCAGCCGTCTTCCGCATCCCTGCCCTCTATCTGATAAGCGCTGCTTGCCACCCCCCAAACAAAATCATCTCTGAACATAAATCGCTGTGTCTCCTTTTCCTGTATACTGATAGCCAAAAAATTTTTTAACTCAATATATTTATTGTACTATCCGTTTACGGAAATGACAAGCAAAAGCAACGGTAATTTTACTCTCTGGATTCCGGCAGACGCAAACGGAAGAATCGCTTGGCAAGCTGCCTTGGATTCAGAGGTAAAATGGGATAAATATAGCTTTTATCAGATAATGTCTTATTGAAGACAATAGACAATACTAAAATAATAACAGCCGCTATATAACCATAGAGGTCGAACATCGCCGTCAATATCAAATTCAAAATTCTCATAAATTTCAGCGCATACCCAAGCTCATAACTTGACTGCGTATAGTTTGCAATCGCAACAAACGCCATATATAAC
>CAMWMM010000312.1 GCA_947175285.1 uncultured Lachnospiraceae bacterium | reverse complement strand
TTATCTAAATGATATTATCATATCGATAATAACAAAAACAAATCAAAAACAAAAGGAGGAAACACAATGGGAATCGCGTACAAAAAATTTGAGCCAACAGAATATGTCATGAAGGTAAAAAAGGGAAAGGTCATACAGAAAGGATTGGGACTGTCTTTTTTCTATAATACGATGACGGCAAGCATTATGGTCATTCCGACGACAGCCTTTGACGCAAGTTTTGCGTTCAATGATATCATGACATCGGATTTTCAGTGCATCAGTGTACAGGGAGATATTTCTTATATTATTACAGACTATGAGAAAGCATCCAAAATGGTCAACTTTTCTTATAAGGACAAAAAGGATTATGCGGCAGTCTTAAATGATGCCGGACAAAAGATGGCGAAGCGTATTTTAAATCTTGCCAAAGTGTATGTCACAAAATTTGTCAGCAGTAAAAATGTGCGTGAGGCAATCATATCGGCAGACGAACTTGCCGCGACGTTAAAAGCAGCAATGAAAGAGGATGCAACTATTCGGGAATTCGGGTTGGAGCTGATTTCCATATCCATTCTGGGCATACTGGCGCAGGCTGATACAAGAAAGGCATTGGAGGCGGCTACGAGAGAAGAAATCTTAAAACAGCAGGACGACGCAATTTATAAGCGTAGAAATGCGGCAATTGAGCAGGAACGTATTGTCAAGGAAAATGAATTAAATACGGAAATCAAGGTTGCGGAAAAGCAGAAAGAGAAGCGTGAAAAAGAGATGGAAATGAAACGTCTCGTACAGGAGAAACAGGCTGAACTGGATGCGCAGAAGCTTGCCAATGATATACGCTTAGAGGAAGAAAACTGCAAGTTCGTAGATTTACAGACAGAAAATGAAAAGAAGAAATCCGATGCGAAAGCATACGATTCCGAAGTGCTGTTAAAAACATTTGCCGGAGTGGATAAGGATATAATAAAAGCACTTGTGACAAGCGGCATGGACAGCAAGGCGCTGATTGCGAAAGCTTTTGTCGAGATTGGGGATAAGGCGGATAAAATCGGCGTATTGAATGTATCTCCCGATTTGTTGGAATCGTTGTCAAATGCGTAGAAAAATGATATATTGAGAGGGATAGGCGACATGGAAAGAGGAATGAACAAGGTCGTTCTCGTTACAAGAAAGACGAGACTGGATGAGCTGATTTATAAATACAATACGGCTGAGCAGGCGAGATTTTATATCGAACATATGGGAGCAGATTTTTCGGATTATCTGCAGGAAGACAGAATATACCGGGAAGCAGTGGCGGATGTGATATCCATAGCGGAAAAATATGCCAGAATCCTACGCATCGACCGGGAATTTTTACCCAATATGATATTCGGGGAAAAGGACATTGTCATTGCCATCGGGCAGGACGGTCTTGTTGCCAATGTCATGAAATATCTGGATGGGCAGCCGCTAATCGGTGTGAATCCCGACCCTATGAGATGGGATGGAATATTGCTTCCCTTCGAGGTCGGTCAGTTGGGACCTGTTCTCTTGAAAGCAATTGCAGGAAATTTTTCTGCCAGACAGATTACAATGGCGCAGGCAGGCACGCAGGACGGGCAGGTGATGCTTGCCGTGAACGACTTGTTCATCGGACAAAAAACCCATGTGTCTGCAAGATATGATATTACATGGAATCGAAAGACGGAGCACCAGTCCTCCAGCGGCATTATTGTCTCTACGGGACTGGGGTCTACCGGCTGGTATAAATCCGTTATCACGCAGGCAGCGGGTATTGCCCGTGAATTCGGCGGAAGAAACTTTGCAGACAGGCAGCACGAATGGGATGACGATAAATTGCTCTTTGTCGTCAGAGAGCCCTTTCCGAGCCGTTCTACTCAGACGGGAATCGTCTATGGAAAACTCGGCGGCACAGATAGTTTTAAGATTTTATCTAAGATGTCCGGCGGAGGCGTTGTTTTTTCGGACGGTATCGAAAGTGACGCCATTGAATTTAATGCCGGAACAGAAGTGACAGTACGGGTGGCGCCTAAAAAAGGAGTGCTTGTCGTATAACAGGTTAACAGAACATGGAGGGGTGTAAGCATGCATCGACTTAGTCAGGAAGAGAAAGAATATTTAGAAAAATATGACATCACGAAGTTCGACCGCCCTTCCATTGCTGCGGATATGGCAGTTTTCTCCGTTATGGGCAATCGGGGGGAAGAGGAGACAAGGGCGCAGGAGAACTATCGGAAGCTTCCGGAGAAAAAGCTCAAAATCTTATTAATCGAGAGAGCTTCCCATCCTTACAAGGGGCACTGGGCGCTGCCGGGAGGATTTTGCAGAAAAGGCGAGGAGATTTATGATACGGCGCGCCGGGAATTATTTGAGGAAACACAGGTCGCAGACGCCTATTTGAAGCTTGCCGGTGTGTTCGGAAAAGAAGGAAGGGATCCAAGAGGCTGGATTATTTCTCATACATTCCTTGCCCTGCTCGACGGAGAAAAGTATAGGCTCAGGGCGGGAACCGATGCATGGGACGCAAGATGGTTCGATATAGAGTTTGAGAAAGAAAATGTAATAGAGGAACAGGAAAAGGATTTCATTAAGCGGGAGACAAGGTATCGCTTACGGCTTACCAATAACGATGGGGTAGAACCGATTCTGCTTCAGACGGTAATCAGGGAAGAGAAAAGTATAAGACAATTTCAAGTGACGACAGACTATCATATAGAAGAAGAACAGGGATTTGCATTTGACCATGCCAAGCTTGTTGTTTATTCGCTGCTGCAATTGCGGCAGGAGGTGGAGATAGATGGGAGAATCGTCTTTGATTTGATGCCGGAATATTTTACACTGACTCAGTTGCAGAATGTATTTGAAATCATCCTGGACAAGGAACTTCTGGCTGCAAATTTCCGCAGAAAAATGGCGGACTATGTGACAGAAACCGATAAAATGACAATAGGGGCAGGACACCGCCCGGCGAAGCTTTTTCAGAGGAAGATACTTTACTGATGTTGGTTTAGAAAGGCTATGTTTTTGCATAGTTTTTTTTAACATAAGGATGTCTCGCAGAGCGTGACATCCGTTGTTTATGATAAAAAAACAACAAACATTAACAAAGTTTGGAAGCGATGCTAAGGTTGGATTTAAGAATGGCAGCATGGGATTATATTTATTTGTAACCGATACCAGCTTCCACATGGGTGAATATTCATGTAAAGTATTGTTCGGAATAGTTTGGTTAATAGCATTAGGATATCAGGCATTGTTCGTGTCAATACTATGGTGTCTGGCTTCTGTTTTTCATCGTATTAAATTGGATGAGAGTCCATTTACTTTGCTTTGCAGTCATCTGGTTCGTAACATTGGGTTACTTCTTCTATGTGTTTTCATTTATAAGAATGTTGTCGAGGCTGCCATACTTTTTATTTTTGGACCTTCCGCCGCTCGTTCACAATTGATTTGCAAACCGGAATTAGTATTAATTGGCGGAATTGTGCTATGTTTAAGCAATATATTTGAATACGGTATTGTTTTGCAGCAACAATCCGATGAAGCATTATAGGGGATAAGAAGATGGCAATTATTTTACGTTTAGATAGAGTTATGGCTGACCGGAAAATATCACTTAACGAATTGGCAGAACGGGTTGGAATATCAAATGTAAACCTTTCAAAAATAAAAACTGGGAAAATAAGCGCTGTGCGTTTTTCCACTCTTAATGCCATTTGTGATGTTTTAGATTGTCAGCCGGGAGATATTCTGGAATTTCAGCGGGATGTACCAACTGACCAAATCTAAAAATGCCGCATGCTTATTCTTCGCTGATATCCATATAGATAACAGGTTGCTTTTTTACAGGTTGGATGATATGCTTAACAAAATACTTTAATAAAGTCTAGGTGATGAAATGGAAAAGAAGAATATAACAAACATAGAAGTGAAGAAGAAAAATCGGAATGATGTTTTTCGTTATATCTGCAAGCAGGGAACTGTGTCGAACCCGGACATTTCGTATAATCTGAAGATGAGCCTGCCAACGGCAACACAGATTACGAAAGAACTGATGGAGAAAGGACTGATTGAAGAAAAGGGAGATTTGCAGTCAACTGGAGGGAGAAGGGCAAAAGCTCTGTCGGCTGTCGTAAATGTGAAATTAGCAGTCGGGTTAGATATTACCAAAAACCATATTACACTGGTGCTTACAAATATCATGGGAGAATTGCTTAAATATGAACGCATATATCAGCCATATGTTCAGGGAGACGCATATTATCAAAAGGTAAATGAAAAACTGGAACTTTTTCTGGACGAAAGCGACACCGATAGGAATAAGATTTTAGGCGTTGGTATATCCTTTCCCGGAATAATAGATTTAGACAAAGAGTTGATTGCTTATTCCCATATATTGGAGGTGGAAAATGTATCGTTTACTACGGTGAGCAGTTTCTTTTCTTATCCATGTTATTTTCTGAATGATGCGAATGCGGGAGCTTATGCGGAAGGATTCCATGAAGAGGGGAGCGGAGAGTTCTTTTATCTTTCCTTAAGCAATACGGTTGGAGGTGCGGTTTTCAGTAAAAATGAATTGATACAAGGCAAGAACTTCCGGTGTGGCGAAGTTGGGCATATGACTGTTGTGGCAGATGGAGAGCATTGTTATTGCGGGAAAAAAGGATGTCTGGATGCTTATTGTGCGGCTGGACGGTTATCTGATGCGGCAGGCGGAAAGCTGGAACAGTTTTTTGAACGATTGGATCAGGAAGAGGCAGAAACAGTAAAAATTTGGGATTCTTATATAGATTATCTAGCCATAGCAGTGAATAATATCCATATGGTTTTGGACTGTGATGTGGTTTTGGGAGGGTATGTTGGAAGCTATATGGGTACACACCTTCAGGATATATGGGATAAAGTAGCAGAGAGGAATACTTTTGGGGAAAAAGAGTCTTATGTGAGAGTTTGCAATTACAAAGTAGCTACGGCAGCGTTGGGGGCGGCGTTAAAATTGGTAGAAGCTTTTGTCAGCCAGATATAAGCAGAAGGCAGATAGATAGAAGAAGAGGTTTCAGAGATGAAACTTCTTTTTTTGTACATTATTGGCAAAGAAAGAAATATATTTTTATGCAAAATAACAGAAATGTGAGATTTGGGAAAAAAGCATTGACAGAGTTAAATAACAATTATAAAATAAAATACATAATTAAATTATTTAATAAAGTATTAAATAAAGTACAAAACAAAGCGAATAATAAGGAGGAAAATGTCATGGAAGGTAAGATGAAAGTGGCTGTAATGCTGGGGATTGGAAAAATGGGTTTTGAGGAGAGAGATATCCCGAAAGCAAAAGACAATGAAGTGCTTGTCAAGTTAGAGTATGTGGGAATCTGCGGCAGTGACCTGCATTATTATGAAACAGGTGCAATTGGGGATTATGTGGTAAAGCCGCCTTTTGTGCTTGGACATGAGCCGGGAGGAACAGTTGTTGAGGTAGGTAAAAATGTAACGCATTTAAAAGTCGGTGACAGAGTGGCATTAGAGCCGGGTAAGACTTGCGGGCACTGCGAGTTCTGTAAGACAGGGCGTTACAACCTTTGCCCGGATGTAGTCTTTTTCGCTACACCGCCGGTGGACGGGGTATTTCAGGAATATGTAGCCCATGAAGCTGACCTGTGCTTTAAGCTGCCGGATAATGTAAGTACTATGGAGGGTGCGCTGATCGAGCCTTTGGCAGTAGGGTTCCACGCTGCTATGCAGGGAGGTGCAAGGGCAGGACAGACAGCAGTGGTCATGGGCGCAGGCTGTATCGGTCTTGTGACAATGATGGCTTTGAAAGCAATGGGAGTATCTAAAGTATATGTGGTGGATATCATGGAAAAACGTCTCCAAAAAGCACTGGAATTAGGCGCGGATGGGGTAATTAATGGCAGCCAGACAGATGCGGTGGAAGAAGTGCGAAAACTGACGGATGGAAAAGGCTGTGACCTTGCAGTAGAGACAGCAGGTACACAGATCACAACAGTACAAACAATACATATGACTAAGAAAGGTGCAACGATTGTATTGGTCGGCTATAGCAAGAGTGGGGAGATGACACTGCCTATGAGCCTTGCACTGGATAAGGAACTGACCTTCAAGACTGTATTCCGTTACCGCCATATCTATCCGATGGCAATTGAAGCAGTTGCAGCAGGCAAAGTGAACCTGAAAGGTATCGTGACGGATGTATTCGGACTGGACGA